>DASPJC010000038.1:0-3026 GCA_035628815.1 Ohtaekwangia sp.
TCACGGAACTCCAGCATGCGTTCCAAGCTGAATACATTGTCCTGTGTGCCGTCAATTAAACGCCAGCCGATCAGTAACCGGAGCACAATGATGGCATAATCTTTCCGCGCATCCAGGAAGTTCGTAAGTCGGGTGTAGCGATACATAGCGATTCTCAAGTTAACGATTAAACCTTGATTTAAAGGAGGAGCATGTGCGGGTTAGTTCGTACCGAATGTAAGTAGAAGAAGAGAGACAATCAGTGTTGGATTTTATAGGAGGAAACATTCCGGGTGGTTCAGGCCGGGCTGGTAAATACCAATTCCTGCATCAGAATCCAGATACCTGTGATGAGGACAAACCAACCGAAATAGTGACGAAGCCTTGTTGCTGGTATCCGCCGTGATATTTTATTGCCGACGAGTATGCCGGTAATTGCCAGAAGCGTTATGGAAAGCAGGAACGGCCAGTCTATTGGATAATTTAGAATATCCCCCAGGAAACCAGCCAGCGAATTTGTGGCGATGATGAGCAATGAAGTTCCCACGGCAGTCTTGAATGGAAGCCCGGTAAGCAGCACCAGCGCCGGAATAATAAGAAAGCCGCCGCCGGCACCAACGAGGCCGGTAAGCGCACCGATTAAAATGCCTTCGAACGCGATGAGCCAGCGACGCGGGTGATAGTCCTCTGCCGGAAGCTGATTTCTATTGCGGATCATCGAGACGGAAGCCAGGATCATCAGCACCGCGAAAAGTCCCAGTAAAAAAATGCGCTTCGTCAGGATAAAATCACCCGCGTCAAAGAGTATTTCAGGGATCGCCGGCACGATCCATTTGCGGGTCGAAAATATGCTGATGATGGATGGTATGCCGAAGAGAAGTCCCGTGCGAAGGTTAACAACCTGCTCCCTGTATTTTGGGATGGACCCTGCCAGACTCGTGGCGCCCACGATGAAAAGTGAATAGGCCGACGCCATCACAACATCGATGTGGAAAAGGTATACCAGTATAGGGATCGAGAGGATAGAGCCTCCGCTACCAAGGATGCCAAGGATCAGACCAATACAGACCGACGCGATATAACCGATAAACTCCATCTGAAAAAAGCAGGTTACGGTGGACATAACAACATGACTTCATGCAAATGGAAGATTTTTTTGTGTAAAAAGAAATTCCCTGCGTTAATAAGAATGTGACGTACGCGTATCCCGCCGTTTCAATGGCAATACTGTCACCCGGAACAACACCTTTATATCCGTGAAGATTATGACGACCGCCTTTCGATAATCATAAAAAGGCAGCGATGGTCTACAACCTTCCGAATTCAACGATAAAGGCATCCGGAAATTTTTGACGCAACGTTGCTCTGAATTGCTCGGCCTTGGGGCGCGAAGGAAACTTACCCACGATCAACCCATAGTACTTTACGCCATTTAAAATTTTAACCTGGACCGTGATCTGTTTTTTATACGAGTTCTTCAGGTTGTCCGCCAGCCGCATCATGTTCACCAATTCCTGGTAAGTACCGATCTGGATGCCAAAGCCATTAGGTTTGTTGCGAGAGATCTGAAAGTCATAAAACTCGTTCTCGTCTACCACCACATGGTCGATGGTTCTGGCCGGGTCGCTGGTTTTCCCGTCACCCGGATCAATCACTTCAAGTTTTACCTCCGCCAGACCCTGGCTGACGAAGCCCAGCTGTTCTGCGGCTGATTTGGAGACATCAATTATCCTGCCTTCAACCCAGGGACCACGGTCATTAATTGTGACTTCCACGGTCTGGTTATTGCCAAGATTGGTGAGTCTTACTTTTGTGCCGAAAGGAAGTGTCTTATGAGCGCCGGTAAGTTTGTTGTGCCGGTATTTTTCACCGCTGGCCGTGGGGTGTCCTTCAAATTTGTCGGCATAGAAGGAAGCCTTACCCGTTTGAACCTGCGCCAGCAGCGCACCGGCAAAAAACCAGAAGGGAAGCGTAAAAAATAACTTTTTCATAGGGGTTGATTTAGGTGTCAAAAGTAGAACGGCGGGGTTAATTTCAGAATAAAATTGATCGCGGGCGGGGTTTATCGGAAGATTTATTCGGGTCAAAATAAGTTCCCCAAACAGTAATGTTTGCAAATCACCAAATTCGCTTACCTTTGCCCGGCAAATAATGAATCCTAATATTATTTGCCATGCCGCTCGATAATTCCAAGTTTTTATTTGAAGCCCTCACCTATGATGACGTGCTTCTGGTTCCGGCCTACTCCGAGATCCTTCCCCGCGAAACCGATACATCAACAAAGCTGACGGAGAATATCCGCCTGAACATTCCGATTGTTTCGGCCGCGATGGATACCGTCACCGAAGGGGAACTTGCCATCGGCATTGCCCTGGAGGGCGGACTTGGATTTATTCACAAGAATATGAAGATCGAACAGCAGGCTGAGCAGGTGCGCAAAGTCAAGCGTTCACAAAGCGGATTGATCCTCGATCCGATCACGCTCGATATTCATTCAACTGTGCAGGAGGCGGAAAATATTATGCGGGAGTTCCGCATCGGAGGCATTCCCATTGTGGATCAAACTGGCAAACTTGTCGGGATCATTACCAACCGCGACCTGCGCTTCCAGAAGGATATGAACGCGCCGGTGGAAAGGATCATGACCAAAGAGAATCTCATTACCGCGCCGGAAGGCATCACATTGGACCAGGCGGAAGGAACGCTCAAAAAATACAAAATCGAAAAGCTTCCCATCGTTAATAAAAAAGGGAAACTGGTTGGTCTGATCACCTTCAAGGATATCCAGAAGAAAAAGAATAAGCCGAATGCCTGCCAGGACGAATTTGGACGATTGAGGGCCGGTGCTGCCGTCGGCGTAACGCCCGATATTCTTGACCGCATCGCGGCATTGATCACGGCAGGGGTAGATGTCATTAGTATCGACACAGCGCATGGCCATTCAAAAGGTGTTATCGAAGCGGCCAAACGTGTTAAGAGGAAATACCCGGAACTGGATCTGATCATTGGCAACATTGCCACCGGTGAGGCTGCCAAAGCGCTTGCTG
>DASPJC010000039.1:0-4627 GCA_035628815.1 Ohtaekwangia sp.
TTCTTCGAAAAAGCCCACGTCGCTCGCCGCCATCAGCTCGCGGTTGGCAGGTTTCATCCCGCCGTAAATCACGTTAGCCGTTCCCACCAGCCGCCACTTCAGTTTGCGCATCAGCGGAATCCTGTTCAGCAGGAATCCCTCGAAGCGATGTTGATACTGCAGCGTTGCATAACGATCACTGACAAATTCTCCGTACTTCATCAGGTTAAAGGTGACGGCGGTATAAAATGGGGTCTGGTTACCAAGGTGTGGCGCCAGTAACGGATAAGGCAATGCATCGAAGGTATACTCACCGGTCAGGTTCAGCGAACCTACCCCCAGCGGACCAAACCGGATGCGCTTGTAAAAAGACAACCTCAATTTTGAATAATCAAAATCACTGTTGGCCACGCCTTTGAACCCGCGGGTATAGCGCAAGGTAATGATGGGCCACCGCGATGTTCCCAGGCTTAACCGGTCATTGCCATCCTGGATGAACAGTTCGTCCAGCGCATACCGTGATTCGAAAATCAGTTCGGCGGTTTCGAAATTTGAGGCAGTGTCGGCCGCGCCGTCCGATGGTATCCGGTATGCAAAATCAAACGTCGGGCGGAAGGTCGTATAACGGAATGCCACGCGCTGCGTAAAGCCTTTAAACAGTTCGCGTTGCAGATTGAGACGGGCCTCATCGAAGTAGTAGCCTTTACGGAAAACGCCCCATCGCTGCGCCGCCAGGAACAGGTAATTGTCGGCGAGTGATTCGTCATCAACACCTACCCTTCCGATATCGCTTCTCACACGCAGCGTCGCCGTGGTCCACCGTTCGCGCGAAAAAATATGCTGGACAAAAGCAGAATATTTTACTTTTTCATCCTTGAAACCATACCCCACCTGCCCGCCCAGTACCCATTTCTTGCTGAAGTCGTAACTCGTTTTGAAACCCGTTTGCAACCGCAACCCTTCGATATCGTTCACGGCCAATAATGCAATGTATGGACCCAGGAATATCTTTCCGGCATCGTAATAACCGTTGACCACGATTTTAACGATGTCGGTATACGTCTTGACAACCGGGATCTGCTGCAGCGTGTCGATCATCTTATAGACGTTTTTTTCTGTCTCGGAAAGCGGCTCATGCCGGAGACTGTCCCAATGCTGCTGGTCTTCGTTCAGCCGTGCATCCTCCGCCATCACGATCGGATGCTGATAAAACGACGCTTCATGGGGTCTGTTCACCATGAAATTCTTGTTCGAGGTATAAAACTTGGCCAGCATTCCTGCGGAAGCATTCGACAGTTCGCTCACGTCGATCAACACCCTATTCTTTACGGGCAGCCACGCACCTTCCTCAACGCGCTCAAGTTCCTGCTGGATCTTGATCTTCTCGATGAAGTTCAGGTTTGCCTGCTTGCCGACCGTTACATCGATCTGCTTGACGGCATAGTGCTCTTTCGTAATCCAGACCGTACCGGTAAACGCGAGATCCTGTGGACTTTTCGGGAAGAAATCAAGGCGGTAACAAAAATGGTCACCCACATACATACTGTCTGTGAGATCGTACTCATAGTACAGCCGCCATCCATCGGCTATGGGCGAAACGAATTCCTTGCTTACGATGTTGAGCCAGTTCTGGTAGAAATTATACTCCTGAAAAGAAGAACCGATGAACTGCGTAACCAGCGTTCCATCTTCAACACCCACGCCGCTGATCTTGGACTTCAGGATATTTTCATAGCGCAGCTGCGGGTTGTCACGAAAATAGAATTTTGAAATGCTTTCAGAAATGAAGAGCGGCAGGATTGGTTTGCCATCTTCCCCCGCGATCCGGTCAACACTATCCAGTACGCGCGAGATCTTCTGCATGACTTTCTTTTGCCGGAATTTCTCTGAAATATTATCGACGTCAATTTCAATTTTCGTATACGATTCAAACTCGTAGGCCGTCAGTTTTTTCTTATCGTTGATGTTTTTGTTTTTAACGACCCTGCGGAGGATCTCATAGGCGGGGTTTTCGCCAAATTCAACGACTACTTCCTGCAGGCTCATGGCACTTTCCTCCAACTGAAAGTTGATGGTCTGCGTGGTTCCCTGCACAAAGCTTTTCGACCGGGTCGTATAACCGATGTAGGAAACGATAATGGAATCAGACAATAAATTTGTTTTGATCGTGTAGTTACCGTCGAAGTCGGTAGTCGCCCCGGCCGTTGTTCCTCTCAGGATGATATTGACATAGGGTAAAGGATCGCCGGTGGCCGCATCGGTGACTTTTCCTTTGATAATGGTTGGCTGCTCTTGTGCCTGTAGTGTAAGGACCGCGAAAAGGAAGTGCAGAAAAAACACTGCTGTAATGGATATCCGGCTCACTTCGTTGCGCACAATTTCCTGCTTTAACTCCAAAATTAAGGATTATGATTTTAACTAAAAAAACCGGCTGCGGCTCAAATCTTTTCCATTTTCAGATTCTCTTTTTCACCAAGAAAACGCGGTGCCGTGTTCAGGACGTACAGGTCCAGCACAGCCTTGGTGCGGGCAAAATATTCCCGAAAAAGTACTTTGAAGGAGAATGACAGGTCCGGTTCATCGGCACCCATGGCGACCGCATCGATGTCATAATAATTGCTGATAAAAATGGCGCGGTAACTGTGAAAGGGCTGTGTAATGATTGTGATTTTCTCCTGCCCGAAAATCGCTTTGCTGCGCACTACCGAGTCGAGTGTCCGAAGGCCGGCATAATCCAGCGTGATTGCTGACAGCGGAACGCCTTTTTTCAACAGCGCATTCTGCATGGCCCGCGGCTCATTATAATACTGGGTGCTGTTGTCACCGCTGAGAATAAAATGGTCAATCTTTCCCATGCGGTACAGTGTCGCGGCTGTCTCCATCCTTTTTTCGAAGAAAGGGTTGGATCCTCCGCCTACCATCTTATGACTTGTTCCCAGCACCAGTGCCACCCGGTGTTCCGGCAACTTTTCAAGGTCAGCATAAACCTGACTTCGCGTACTCTGTACAACCCAGATATTACAGGAGATGAGGAAAACAAGGAGTAACAGTAGGGTTATGAGAGCAATTCTCTTCAGCCGGCGCATCACCATAGACATTGACATCACAAAACTAGTCAATTGTGCGCATAAATTCGCGTTCAATCAGATCCGATCGCCTGACTATTTTCCGGTACCAGGAAAGGCGTAATTCGTTCTTTTCCTGGTCACTAAGCCCAAATGACTGTTCCAGTTGCCAGAGCCGTGTTACCATGGCGTTGATACAGATGGCCACGCTGACCGAAATGTTCAGGCTTTCAGTAAAACCGAACATGGGTATCCTGATCTTCTGATCACCGTGCGCGAGCGCGTACTGCGAGACGCCGGATAATTCGTTTCCAAACACCAGCGCGATCTTCTGTTCCCCGACCGGAACGTCGTGGATGGATATCCCATCTTCCGCCGGATCAGCGACCAGGATCTTATAGCCAGCCGTTCTCAGCTTATCAAAGCATGTGGTGGTATTATTCATTCCTTTCGACCGGTAGCGTTCCAGGTTCAGCCATTTGTTGGCACCTTTCAGAACCCTTACGTTCAACTGGTACTTTGCTGTATTTTCAACAATATGAACATCCTGCAAACCCATACACTCACATGTCCTGACAACGGCGCTCGCATTTTGTGACTGGTAGATATCCTCGAGCACGACGGTCACCTGACGGGTACGCCGCTCCAGCACTTTCTCTATAAACTGTTTTTTATGCTCAGACACGAACTGTGCCAGGTGGTCGAATAAAAGTTTTTCTTGAGCTGTCATGCGCCGGCACCGAAGCTAAGCGGAAAAATGTTACAGCGCAAGATGAGCTTTCAACCAATGAACAGGGCACCGGCAATGGTCGCCGTCATCATCGTTGCCAGTGTGGCGGCAATCATGGCGCGCATGCCGAGCCGCGAAATGTCGGCCTGACGCGTAGGCGCCATACCCCCGGTTCCACCGATCTGGATCGCGATGGAACTGAAATTCGCAAAACCGCACAGCGCGTACGTGGCGATGACAACTGATTTCTCACTGAGTACGCCTGCTGCCTTCATGTTGCCGAGATCGAAATAGGCAACAAATTCATTGATTACCATTTTTTGTCCCAGCAGGCTTCCGACGGAGAGTGTATCCTGCCAATCGACCCCGATCATGAAGGCAAATATCCTGAAAACCTGTCCAAGAATATACTGCAGCGAGAACCCGTCGAAGGTGCCATCAGTGCTTTGTCGTACGAAGTCGTTCAGACCGGTGTAGGCACCAATGAAGTCAACCAGGATCCAGTTCACCGCATAGATCACGGCAATGAATGCCAGCAGCATAGCGCCGATGTTGATCGCGAGTTTAACGCCATCCGAAGCACCGGTCGCAAGTGAATCAATCAGGTTGACACCCACATTGTCGCGTGTCATCTTCAACGACTTGTCTATGGGTTCGGTCTCGGGAAGGAATAACTTCGCCAGCACGATCGCCGCAGGAGCACTCATGATGGATGCCGTGAGCAGGTGGGACGCGAAAATGACGGCCTGTTCAGGATCGCCCCCTCCCAGAAACGACACATACGCTCCGAAAACACTTCCCGCGATCGTCGCCATTCCGCCGGTCATGAGGCAATGCAATTCGGACCGCGACA
>DASPJC010000040.1:0-26024 GCA_035628815.1 Ohtaekwangia sp.
AGCTTCGGAAGATCCAAGAACGACGCACAGGCTTTTTTTTGCCGCAGCGGCTTTCAGGCTGTCCGTGATAACGGTATAATCATGCAGTATTGTTTCAGCTTCCCGGTTGATGTCGGCTGATCGACTTGTTATTTTTCCGACCATTGCTACTTCGGAAATGGCGTAACACTGCTCGAGCGCGCGTACCACGAACTCAGCGTCTGCCTGATCCCTTGCGAGATCCGACCTTACTGCAACGGAGGCGTTATTGCTATAAGGAGATTCGGATGAGAATCCTATTCCATATAATAACGCGCAGCAGAAGGCTGTTTCTGTCAGAAATCCCACCAGCACTTTCATATTCTATACATTTGCCTGGGAAGAAGAAATTACGATGCCATCCGGCTGTTTCACCGCTGTGGAGATAGGAAGAGGAGTGCCAGGGACAAAAAAAACCGCCTCCTTTCGGAAAGCGGTTCCAAAAACAAAAACAAAAGTTTAGTCTCTTCTTACCGTACTGGATATCATTGAAATCACGAACAGCACCAGGAAAATAAAAAACAGTACTTTAGCGATACCCGCAGCACCCGCCTGTATTCCTCCAAAGCCAAAGATGGCCGCGATGATCGCAATAATCAAGAACGTTATAGTCCAGCGTAACATAGTTTTATCATTTAATGATCGTCAATTAACCTACACACTTTTTCAGATAACAAACTTAGAAAGTGATGCCACTGCCGAATGCATTGATGGAAATATGGGTCGGGGCGAAAAACCCCATGATGGGGAATATTTTTCACAAAATATCTGACCTGCGGCTTCAAATACTGGCTGGTATGCTGGCATTTGTATTTAAGCTACCCCGGTAATCGACAATATTTATATCGAGCATATAAATACCGTTGATCCGTAGAGGTGTAAATTGGGGTTCCGGTTAAAGGTCGTTACAAACGAGTAACGGCCTTTCCTTTTTTATAGGGGTGTCCAAACGACCACCGGGCTAGGCGTGCGTTGCTTTCAGGATCTTCATCAGCACTTTTTCATCCTTCGTCAGACCAGTTATCTGGTCGGGTTCTTCTATGTCATCCAGTTCGTCCAGGTATTGCTTGAGGTTGTGGTCCTCGTACAGTTTGATCAGCTCCGGATGAACATAATATTTCCGGCAAACGGTTCGGGTATTCCCCAGTTTACGACTGACCTCATCCAGCGCGGCCACGATATTCCGCTTGATCTCCGAGTCGCTGACCGCTTCACCCATCGACTTCAGACAGCGCAGTAGATTTAACGTACCCGCCCAGGTCCGGAAATCCTTTGCGGTGAAATCGGCACCCGCCGCTTCCTTTATGTAATCGTTCACCATCCCCGAATCGATCCCCTGGCGGTTTCCGTTGTCATCGTAATACTGGAACAACTCCTTTCCCGGGATGTCACGACATTGTTTGATAACACGGGCCAGCCTTTTGTTTTTCAGGGTGATATCATGAGGAACGTTCTTTTTTCCGGTAAACGAAAACTTCAATCTGGTACCGGTGATGGTCACATGATTGTCTTTTAATGTAGTTATACCATATGAACCGTAAAGTTTTTCATAATCTTCATTACCAATCCGGATGTAGGTCCGCTCCATCAGGCTAATAACAGTGGCGAGAACCTTCTGTTGGCAAAGGTTACGTAATGAGAGATCCTCCTCAATGCGCAGGCGTATTGCCGGTAAGACTTTACCGAACGCGTAGATGCGATGATATTTCGTTTCACTGCGAGCCGCATTCCAAAGCGGATGATACCGGTACTGCTTCCGGTTACGGACGTCATAACCCGTTACCTGGATGTGTCCGTTCCCGAATTTGCAGATCCATACGTTGGTCCAAGCCGGTGGGATGACAAGCTTGCGGATACGCTCCAGCACTGCAGGATCAGACAACTTTTTGTTACCATCCAGGTACAAAAATCCCTTCCCTTTTTTCACGCGCTGAAAGCCAGGCATCTGATCGTTGACATAGACCAGCTTTACGGTCTGCGCGATTTTCTCGTAGTCGCGGTCGATCTTGAGTATCTCTTTGTGGGATAGTTTTATTAGTTGCGAGTCCATAGTTGGGCATTAGGCTCCTGTCTGGCATTGCGCTGGCCTGGCGCGCGGCAGGTTGGGCGTTGGCGTGGGCATTGGGAAAGTGTGTGAGGGATCAAAATGAATCAACCCTGTTGTTTAAAAAGATTTTTACGCCGGCAAAGGGCACTGACTGCCATCACGTTTGTCTCGCGCGGAGACGGCAGGATGGGTATTGCTCATTGACCTGCAGCCGAAAACATGGCTATCGGATGATACAAATCAGAACGGATATCCGATAGCGATATTAAATATAATGTTATTCTGCCGCCATTTCGAACTGCTGAAGTCAATATCTTTAATAACCCAGCGTTGATCCTCTGGCAGAAACGGTTTCCGCAAGGGGGTTGCAACGTCCAGCCGCAAGACAAAAAAACTGAAATCAAATCGAAACCCCACGCCCGTCCCCACCGCAAGTTCCTTCAAAAACTGGTCGCGCTTAAAACGTCCTCCGGGTCTGTGATCATCTTCTTCCAGCAACCAGATATTTCCGGCATCCAGGAACAAGGCGCCTTTAAACGCTTTATAAATATCAAAGCGGTACTCAAGGTTGCCTTCGAGTTTAATGTCACCGCGCTGATCAATGAACAGGCGTTGATCGTTTTCGTCGGCCTGTGTTCGTACATCATACGTTCCTGGTCCGATCGACCGCGCCGGAAATGCGCGAATGCTGTTTGTACCACCGATCGAGAATTGTTTAATGTACGGCATGGTGGTGGAGTTACCATAAGCATAGCCTGTTCCAAAAACAATCCTGGAAACCAGTTTATTGTGACTGTCAAGCTGCCAGTAATATCTGAAATCGACATCACCTTTGATGTACTGCGAGTAAGGTGACCCAAAAATCTGGTAGGGGCCCTCTCCTTCCTTCACCTGTCGCTGAATGGCGCGCAATGCATTACCGGCGATGTCAATGTTCCCGTTAAAATAAAAATTGTGTTCGCGGATCTTTCGCGGCTGGAACTCATCCAAAGGATCCTCTTTAAGCTGGGTATTTAGCGTATAGGAGTACCGGGATCCGACAATGAACTGGTTTTCGAAAGAATTTGCCAGTAGTGTATTTCGCAACAACAGCGAGTCAAATTCAAGCGAAGTATTGTCCGTTCGCACATAATTCAGGTCGATTGGAAAAAGCTCATGCATCCGCGTCGGCGATTCCTTCCAGGTATACCCCGCCGCAACGTTGAAGGAATTAAGCCGGAAATATCGCACGCGGTTCTGAACATTGAAGCCCACCCTGAACTGGGTTTTAGGAAGATACTTCTTTGAATTGTAGTCGATGCGTATCGGCGAGATGAACCGCGGCACGGTGAGACTCGACTCCACGCCAAATTCAAACGCGTTCAGCGGTCGCTCCAGCTGACGGCTAACCTGCACTTCATACGAAGCGTTAAGCTTCAATTCGAATAATTCGGCCCCGCCAAGAAAATTCCGGTTTGTAAAAGTGAACGACATACCAGGCCCCACAAAATTATTGGATTTGGATACAGCCTGCACTTCACCACGAAGCGATTTTTTGTGAAGTGGCGTTAACAGGATGGCGGCATTGAGTAAGGTGGAGTCCTCATAAGTTTCCCGGAACTTGATATTCACAAACTTGAATGTGCCCAATCCCATCAGGTGACTCAAGGTTAGGTCCTGCGCCTCCCGGGTGTATATGTCACCTTTTCGCAGGTTGATCACGCGTGTGATAACCCTTGGCCGGAACGCTTTCTTGTTGTCGATGTATGTAAAACCGTCCAGTTCGAGGGTATCTCCCGGAATGGTTGTCGTGTCGCGCGACAGCGAATAATTCGGGAATACTTTAACGGAGTTCAGACGGTAAATCCGCTTGGCGCGCTGGGGAATTCCGGGTTCAAGCCTTAATCGCAGATCGACCTCTTTCTCGCCGACAGTACTATCGGCCTCGAAAATGAGGTACCTGTCGTCGAAATAGAAAAATCCAAAATTTTCCACCTCCTCTTCTATCCGGGCCTGCTCTGCCTGAAGCATGTCAAGCTCATAGCGTTGGCCTGTCTTCAGCAACGACTTCTCGTGCAGTGTCTGCATGATGGCAGCATACGTACTGTCGCGGCCTTTAGGAAAGGTTATCTCTTTCAGGCGATAAGGGGGATAAAGCCGGATCGTATACACAGCCGTACTTTCTTTCCGTCGTGTCTTGATTTCCACTTCAGTATCGGACTTGAAGTATCCTTCGTTATTCAGGTAGCCGCTGAGAAGTGTTGCAGTTCTTTCCGGTGTTGCATCCGACAGCAGCACAGGCGCCTTGCCAAGTTTCTTCCGGATGAAATTGCCGATACCTTTTTCCTTTTCCGGATTACCCGCTACAAAATAAAACCATACCCCGGGTCTGGACCCAAGGAACTTGCCATTGGGTTTAGGCGTGATGAGCGTCTCAAGTTCTTTCCGTAAGACCCTTTTTCTTCCAACCCGTCCCTGTTGCTCGAATTTGATATCAGCACCCGCATAAAAAGTCTCTCCTTCCCTGAGAAATTTTGTACCCGTGCAAGAGGATAGAAAAGTTGCAAGGACAGCAACCAAAAGAACACTTTTCAAGTGATTGTATTTTATCAACAATGTCGGGTTACTTTTCCTTTTCATTGGATTTAAAAAGTTCACGAAGGGTGTCGTAATCCTTGATATAAATCAGTCCGGCACCCGTCTCGGTCAGTTCGCCGTCGATCATGTCGTAGTCACTGTTCCTGAATCCGGTGATGCGAAAGCGGCCATCTTCCGTCAACTTGTACTCCAGCGCCAGGTCACCAATGTAATCGGCAAATCCGCGCTGTTCCGAAGCGTCGCCCTCAACATCGACGTTGCCGGAAACTTTTACCACCAGCCGGTCATCCAGCAACGATTTGGAAACACCCAGTTGCAACGCTGTCTGACCTTCAGCTTGCCCGGTGGAATAATCCTCGTAGGACTTTACGTCGAAAGAAAGCTCCACGCCCTTCACATTCTCTGACAATCTGTTGAGTTGCTCAGTCAGTAACCGACTGACACTGCGACGCGCCGTGCGCTCCATGCCACCGCCCTGGCTATCGAAAGGATTTTCTGAAATGAAACGCTTCAATACCAGTAATGCAAAAACCTGCTTATTCAGATCCGACTCCCGCGTGTTGATGTCCTGAATACGCGCATACACGTTAGCATAAGAATTCCGTTCGCGTGGCGGCATATCCAGCTGAAAACTGATCTCAGGAGCGAGCAGCTCTCCCTCGATCTGCAGGTAAACAATAAAAGGCAAATCGCGCTTATACATGTTCAGGGAAGCATCGTTCGGTGGTAAATGGCTTGACATTAGCTCAAGCGGCGCCGTCTCGACTTCATACCCGGCGCGAAGATCAAGCATGGCATTGAGGGGTTCGCCCGACCAGGTGATCGTTCCACCCTTCTCAATAGTGAACTGCCTTTTTACAATCTTATAGAACGACATGTCATAGGTACCTTCGGAAACCTCATAACGACCTGATAATTCCATGTCACCGGTTTGGTCCATGGCGAACGACAGGGTCGAATTACCTTTTACCGAGAGCCTGTCACCTGTGACGGGATCGATAACGATATTAAATGTGACTTCATCCGACAGCTCAACATTGGCGGTCAGCTCAATCCCCCTGAAAGACGCTTTGACGGTGTCGTTCGGATTGATTGCGGATAAGAAGGGATCATCCTTCGCATCCTTATCAACAAAAACAACGATCCCTTTCTGTTCAAGTATTCCTTTTTCTGATTGTGGAACGACGTATGTAAAATCGCTTTCGTCGCTCAGGCTCACACTCATATTAACCTTCGGAACAGTAGAGGTACCTCTGATACGGGTTCGCGTATTGACACGGACGTTGCCATAAATGAGATCGTTGTCTCGCGCTGTAGAGTTAAGCAGCTGAAAATTATCAGCTTTTAGCATGAGATTCAGATCGAAGCCCGATACTTCACCCGTCTTTACTTCTCCGTCAATCGATGCCACATTATTTTTGCGATCCCGGATTTTGAAATCATCAAATGAAATTCCAGACCTACGGATGCCGATGCGCTCGTTTTTCAGGATGAATTCGCTGTTGACATAAGTAGCCAGAAACTGCGCTTCCTTGAAAATAATCTCACCGTTGATATCCGGTTGCTGTGTCGGTCCATCAACCTTGATACTACCGGTCAGCTGGCCCGTTACATTTTTTGCCTGGCCCATTGACAACGGTTCCACGACTGCGAGATTGAGTCTCGGGATGTCCAGTTGAAAATGGATTTCTGGTGTATTATCCTTTGTGACAAAATATCCCGCTGCTTTTAATTCAGCGTTATCACCCTCGATCCGCAGATCGACGTTGAACGGCCCCATCGATGGTTTGCCCATTGCCAAGGTAAGCTCGCCCCACTCCTGCTCCAGTATATTCAGGCGGTGTATCTTCACATTCGAGTTGAACGCACCTGTTTCGGCGACGGAAATATTCAAGTCCCCATCAACCGTTCCGCTTGCCGGCGTTGTTCCCGAGACAAGGCTGGTGAGACTTTTGAGATCAAGCGCCTGGAATACAACGGATAAAGTTGAATCCTGGTCATCGCGCTTTACAAGCGAAATTTTCGTTTCACCCCGTGTGAGTTCAAAGTGATTCGGCTGCAGGCCGCCTTTGCCAATTAAAAGATAGTTATCGTCCGGCGCATCCCAGTCTTCATAATTGAATACGAGCTGTTCCGGTACAAAGCGAAATTGAAACGCCTCCTTAAAACTGTTGATGACACCCCCGATAATATATTTCGATTCTTCCTTTTCATCGATCACGGATAACCGTGTACGGATAGAATCATCCGCGACATTGCCTGTGAGGCGAAGACCTGCAATGCTCAAGGTATCCATGGCAAGACCACGAACCGAAAAAAGATAACGCAGCTCATCCTTGTCAGAATCCATTTTAAAACTCATGGAATCGAGGCTTATGCCGCCGTATGTTATTTCCGATAATCCTATCCGAAGATCAAGGTCATCGGCGGCACTATTGAATTCCCCGGCAATTTCACCCGGCACAAACGGCTCAAGGTCAGGAAGCAAAACCTCTGTCAGCAAATCCGTGTTTTTCAGCACAAGCGAAAATTTGAAGTTCTGCGGCGCCAAAGGTTTGTCAAACGCGGTGTCACGAAGGGAGAAGTAGTTGTTAAAATGGCGTTTCAGTGCTTCGGGCAGGCTGAACAGGTTCAGCGTTCCTTTAAAGTCGCCGGTGATAATGTCTGAACGGATTGATAATTCGCTTCTTCCTTCCTGGTCGAGCGATGCAAATAGAAGCGAATCGACGGTGTATAAAGCCTCGCCATTGAATACGGCTACGTTCCGAATGCCTACATTCCCGTTCATGACCCTGAAGTCGGACGTCGCCAGGTCGACATTCAGCATGGCCCGCGCCTTCAATTCGCGCGTCATCAGCCTAAGCGCTTTGAAGTCAGCATTTTTGAGGTCAAGGTCGAGTTTGTAACGCGGCACATCTTCATTGTAATCCAGATCGCCTTTTAGTACGAAGTCAAGGTTTTCATCCTTGAGCGCGGCGGTGCCGGAAAAAAAATATTGCTTGACCGCGCCGTGAAGATTGAAACCCCGATACGTATAGTTGTTATACTGGAATTCATTGATGGTGAGATCAGCCAGCGCGTCAAGGTCATCGAGCTTTAACCCGGAACCTGAAACAGAGGCTTCCAAATCGATCAGGCCAATCGTTGCCTCCTGCTTCAACAACTTTCCGAGCGCAAATTTTTCAACCCCGATCTTCCCTGTGTAATTTTCAGTCCGCACCGTGGAATCGAGGTTCATTTTGACGGCCAATGAAACACTTCCGAACGCGCTCGACACCCGCGCATCAGCCGCGGGTGTGACCATGGTACCGCTGAAGTCACCGCCCACGTTAATCCATGCGGGCAGCGCGATCGACTCGGGTAACATGGACTTCGGAAGAATCCTTTCTATGTCAGCGCGCGTGGTGTAAAACTTCGCGAGGTGAAGCCGCATTATCGCATGGCGCGCATCCGGCAATCCACGTATCGTTCCGTCAGCCTCCAGTATCGTTTGATGCAGCGTCGCTACGCGGATGTGGTCAATCTTTAGGTCGCGGATTAAACCGTGGCAGGCCAGTGAAAATTCAATGGCTTCTTCAGCAGGAAAATTGATGGGCAAATCGCGCATGAGCAGGGGTGCAAAAAAACTCACATCCCGAAACGAAATGGACGAAGGCCGGATGTTGAATTCGACCGTCGCTTCGGGATACGTACTTCCCCATGTGCTGATGGAATCTCCTTTCAAACGCGCATCCATCGCTACTGTACTATAAAGCGTTTCAAGCCTGAAGTCATCCACCGTCAGCGCGTCGGCCTGCAATTGAAATGATGTCGTGAAGGATAGCAGGGTGAAGCCGCTACGTTCGCGCAAAGAAAATTTTTCGAGCTCACCGGACATTTCCATGCCCGCCATTTTCAAGTCACTTGCCTGGATCGAAAGGTCGGATAACCACAGGCGTGAACGGTCGATACCTTTGTCTGTAGCCTCGCTGTTAAAATCATAATACTGGATGCTGTTACCTTCCAGGTCAAGTCTGTCCAACGCGAAAGTCCATGGTTTCCCGGCAGAAGCGGTGGTGTCTGGTGCTGTCACTGTGCGCTGCATACTGTCCCGCGACATCTGGTGGTAAAGCAGGAAGGTGTTGGAAAGTGAAAATTTGTCCAGCCGCACGACTTGCTTCTTCAAGTCAATTTCGTCGGCATCTACTTCCGCGGAAGCGAGATCCAGGCGCATTACCTTTCCTGTAACCGTGTGTGTGTAATCCGCTTTGATATTCTGCAGCCTGATTTCGGAAAACGCCAGGTCATAGGGAAAAACGTCCTGCACGGCAGCAACGGTGTCGGCTACCGGTTGCCGGGGTGGGAGCTTGCTTTGAACAACCCTGGCGTTTACATCGGAGAGTACGACGCCGTCGACGTGAATCACCGACCTGCTGAGGTCGAACTCATCGCCATCAATGGACAGCGACCCGACCGTCAGCGCGATGTCGTTTCCATCCAGTTCATCCACATAAACCAGTCTGGCGTTATCCAGCGATACATCCCCGATGGAAAACTCCCACGGCGCCGCAGTTGTATCGGGAACCGAAGCCGTGGTGTCATTAAAGGCGTTGATGATGTAATCAAAGTTGAAGGCGCTATCGCGGGAAGAACGGCTGACAAAACCGCGTAGTTGCTCAAACGAGATGTCGTTCAGTTCGATCCTGCGTTTTGTGAGGCCAAAAAGATCTGTATCAATAGAAAGTTCGCCGGCATACAGCAACGTGTCTGCGGACTGGTCTTCCAGATACAAGCCTGTCAGTACAATCTTTTTTGGAAAGGCGATGCTGATGTGATCAAGGCGAACTTCCGTTTTAATCTTTTCCCGAAGAAAAGTGATCGCCCGGTTCTTGATCTCCTGTTGGACGGCAGGGATTTGAACAGCCACCGCGACCAGCAGCAACAGCATGATCACGGATAGCACTGTCCATCCAATAACTTTCAAGGCCTTTACCAGGATCGGTCCGGCTTTCCCGTCGTACTTCATTCAACGCGTAGTATTAGGATTGAAGCATTGAAAAAGACAGGCCCGACGTCGTGGCCCGCAAGGATGCCCTAAAAGACAATCGTCGCCTATAAAATCAACGGTTCCCCTGAGTTGCGAATATTTCTGGGGACTATTTTCCCCTTACGGTTGTCTATTTAAGACTATGTCCTTCATCCAGGTCTTCATGACGATCGCTGCCCAGGCTGTATGAATTGTTCTCCTCATCTTCCGTTCCCAGGGATTCGCTATCGTCGTCGAGTTCCGCACCGGGTACGTCGAGATCTTCACCGGCAAAATCTACCGGTTGAACTCGGTGCTTTAACAGTTCTTCGTCTTCACCCATGTCCATGCTCAGGTTCTCAGGGCCCAGTGCTTCAAGATCCTCCTTCGTGACATCGGAAGGACTTCTTCGGTTAGACGGCTTAATGATGTTGTCGTCATCCGGGTCTGGTTTCCTGGCAAGGCTTTCCTCTTCCATGGCCACACCTTCTTCGTTCATGCTGACGCGGTCGTTCTGGAAAGTGATATCTTCCTTATCCGAATATTGTGGATAGCCGGGAAACTTTTCTTCTTCCGGCGCAGCTTCTTTCGCGGTTGATTTTTTTGACTTGCTCATATTTTTAATGCATTATGTTTCTACGTTTTTCGGCAAATTCAGAGAGCTTTACTTTCTTTCCGGTGCGCGCTGCTTCGTAAATGGCCATGAGTATTTTCACGTCCCTAAGCCCCATCTCGCCCGAAACCTTGCTTATTTTATTGTTCGATACACATTCGGCGAAGTCATCGATCTGCAACGTCTGCTCACGTACCTGTGGAAGGTCGAAAGGACCGTCACTCGCACGGCTCTTGATTCCTTCATAACCATAGGCAGGTTGGAGCTCAAACCATCCATCTTCCGCCTCAGCCCTGAGCAGGTTCATTTCCTTGGCATAGCTGGTTTCGCATTCCGCGATCGCACCGCTTGGAAATTCCATGGTCCAGGTGAGCGACTGCTCAACTTCTTTAAAGCGTTTCAGGTCTGTTTTCTTTCCCTCCTTCGCTGTTATCGCGACCGGGAGTTCCCCGAGCGTATAGATGGCCCCTTGCACACAATAAATGCCGACATCCATTAGCGGGCCTCCCCCGGCAAGTTTCCTCTTGAGCCGCCATACATTGGGTTCGATGTCCATGCCGTCTTTTGCAAGAACTTTCTTCACCGGGCCAAAGGTTTTATTTTGACCGAAGTCGGCCATGGCGAGGTTATGTGGTTCGTAGTGCAGTCGATAGCCAATGGCGAGTAAACGGTTTGCAGTCTTGCACGCTTCAATCATGTCTTCACATTCCTGTACAGACACTGCCATCGGTTTTTCGCAGATCACATGTTTGCCGGCCTTTGCGGCGCGAATCGTATACTCGGCATGCATGGCATTGGGTAAGACGATGTAAACGATGTCGATATCAGCATTATCACGGATCGCATCGAAATTTTCGTAGCTGTAAACATTCTTCTCAGGTATGTTGTACTGTTCTCTCCAATGCGCTGCTTTCGCAGGCGTTCCGGTGACAATCCCGGCTAAGCGGCACCGCTTGCTTTCCAGCAAGGCGGGCGCTAACTGTTCAGTGCTGTACTTACCCAATCCTACAAGCGCTACGCCGAGTTTGGGTTGTGTCGCTGGAGTACTTAATCGCTCGCGTTCGCTCATATATCGCGGCGATGCATGTCCTGGCAGCGTCTGTGTCATGAAATGTATCGCCGGTATGCCCAGCGCTGCCTGACCAAGGTGTCGCATAAAACTACGTCGTGACGAGATCATCCTTTGAAATTTTATAGTGGCTATCAACCGGTTAAAAAAGGAATGCCATACGCATCATGGGGGTTGGAGCCAGTGATAAAAGAATCGAGAAAGTGCTTGATGATCGTGAGGAATTAATACCACAGCCACCCGTGGAGTGAGATTTTCCTTTCAACGCCTGGACAAGCAAGCCACCATGAAAGATATCTTTCTCCGCATTAATCAGTACTTGTTATTCAGTGTTCTGTTCACAGTGGTGCTCTATTATGGAAAAGTAATTTTGGTCCCGCTGTTCTTCGGGACCATGCTTGCCATGCTGATGGCACCGGTATGCAGAAGGCTTGACCGCAAAGGAGTCAACCGGGCGGTCTCCTGTACGATCTGTACATTGATCCTGCTTATTGCCATTCTTTTTATTCTTGTGATCACGATAAAGCAATTGTCAGTTTTTCTCCAGGATCTTCCACGCATAGAAGAAAAGGCTGCGGCATTTGCTGCGGAGGCAAAGCGCTTTATCAAGGAAACGTTTAACATGCCGGTCGAAAAACAACAAGCGCTGGTGGAAAAACAGGCCGAGGTCTCAGGGCAATCACTCGGGACATACCTGGGTAAAATTCTGGGAGGCTTTACGGCCACCGTTGCAGGCACTATCCTGACGTTAGTCTATACTTTCCTCTTTCTGTATAATAAAGAAAAGTATGAACGGTTTTTTCTCAAACTGTATAAGGAGCAGGAAACTGCCTATATGAAAAACATCCTGTCTCAAATTGTGAACGTCGCCGAACAATACCTGACGGGCCGTGTTCTGTCGATTATCATCCTGACGGTGCTATACTATATCGGGCTCGCGATCATTGGCGTGAAGAGCGCACTATTGCTATCAGGGATTGCTGCGTTGCTCACGATCGTGCCCTACGTCGGTTCCACTATTGGGGGATTTTTTCCATTCCTGATGGCCGTTGTTACAGAAGATTCAATTCAGCCTGCCATATGGGTTGTTGTTGTCATTGTCGTTATTCAGGCGATTGACAACTACTTCATTGAACCGCGGATCGTTGGCGGCGAGGTAAACCTGAGTCCGCTGGCCACCATACTGATTATCATTATCGGCGGTGTGTTATGGGGTGTCGCCGGCATGATCCTCTTCATCCCGATGCTGGGCATCGCGAAAATTATTTTCGATCACATTGAAAGTCTTAAACCCATGGGCTATCTGATCGGAGATTCGAACGGGAAAAACGCGTCGGGTATAAAAAAATGGATCACAGAAAATTTAAATCAGGTAAAGAAATCGAAAAAACGGAACTGACGTCTTCAAATTGGGTTGTCAAGGGCCTAAATGTGAGTATTTTTTTTCTCACAATACTTATCAGCAGACGTGTTTTTGGTGAAAGCTGCTGGCACAGGAATAGCATTTCACCTCGTCTAACAGTTACCGCATGAATACGATTAATACACCCGATCTTGTATGTTTTTCACACCTCCGATGGGATTTCGTTTATCAACGTCCGCAGCATCTGATGACCAGATTCGCAGCGCAATACCGTGTAATCTTCATTGAAGAACCTGTCTATCACGGTGATGACATTGGGTACAACGCCACGGCTATTCCATCTAATATTATCCGGGTAGTGCCCCACTTGCCGCAAGGCCTTACACCGGCCGAGTCTTTGGCCGAAATGAAACAGCTGCTGCGTCAGATCTTTGACGAACTTCAGATTGAAAGCTACTTCTTCTGGTATTATACCCCGATGGCCCTGGCCGTATCGGAGGATTACAATCCATTAATGATCGTCTATGATTGCATGGACGAATTGTCTGCATTCAAATTCGCGCCACAGGAATTGAAAGACCGGGAAAAGGAACTGATGTCTAAGGCCGATATCGTATTCACCGGCGGTCACAGTCTGTACGAATCGAAAAAACACCTGCATCACAACATTCATCCATTTCCGAGCAGTATCGATGTTGAACATTTTTACAAAGCACGGTACTATACGGAGGACCCGGATGACCAGCTTCACATCCCTCATCCGCGCATCGGGTTTTACGGTGTGATCGACGAACGCATGGACATTGCGCTGATCGATAGCATTGCAAGACGAAAACCCGAATGGCATTTCGTGCTGATCGGGCCTGTCGTGAAAATTGATGAGAATGATTTACCCAGGCTTCCGAACATTCACTACCTGAAAAAGAAGGAATACCAGGACCTGCCGTCGTACATCTCCGGATGGGATATTGCAATGCTGCCGTTTGCACACAATGAATCGACGCGATTTATCAGTCCGACGAAAACGCCGGAGTATCTCGCCGCCGGAAAGCCGGTCATCTCCACCCCCATCATCGATGTTATCCGGCATTATGGGGCGAACAAGCTTGTTCACATTGCCGGAACAGCGGATGAATTTATCCGGGTGGCGGCGTTGGAACTTGGCACGCGTGACCGGAAAGAATGGCTTGCCCAGGTTAACGACCTGTTGTCTAAAAATTCGTGGGATAAGACCTGGCAGCAAATGATGCACCTGATGGAAGTGCAGCTCACGTCGAAAATTAATCCAGTTATAACTAAACCGAGGGAAAACGCATATGTTTGATTATGTCATTGTAGGGGCAGGATTTGCAGGGAGTGTGCTGGCAGAAAGACTTGCCTCCGTTGCGGATAAGAAAGTTTTGATCGTCGACCAGCGCGATCACATTGGCGGCAATGCTTACGACTTTTATAACAAAGACGGGATACTGATTCACAAATACGGACCGCACATCTTTCATACCAACTGCAAAAAGGTATTCGACTATCTGGGCCAGTTCACGCCGTGGCGGCCCTATGAACACCGTGTGCTGGCGAGTGTTGATGGACAGCTTGTACCCATGCCGATCAACCTGGATACAATCAATAAACTTTACGGGCTGAGTCTGAACGCGAGCCAGGTAGAAAGCTTTTTCGAATCACGTGCTGAAAAAACCGACCGCATCAGAACGTCGGAAGATGTTGTTGTCAACAAGGTGGGTCGCGAGCTCTATGAAAAATTCTTCAAGGGTTACACGCGTAAAATGTGGGATCTCGATCCCTCCGAACTGGATGCCTCTGTTACCTCGCGGGTTCCTACCCGTACGAACCGTGACGACCGGTATTTTACCGACACCTTCCAGGCCATGCCGATGCATGGTTACACGCGAATGTTCCAGAAAATGCTGTCACACCCGAATATCAAGATCCTGCTGAACACCGACTACCGGGAGATCGTGGATATTATCCCTTACAAAAACATGATTTATACCGGGCCGATCGACAGTTTCTTTAACTATTGCTATGGCAGATTACCTTATCGTTCCATCGAATTCAAATTCGAAACGATCGATGCCGAGGTGTTTCAATCCACCGGCACGATCAATTACCCCAACGAGCACGCCTACACGCGCATTACGGAATTCAAATATCTGACCGGTCAGAAGCACGGCAAAACCTCCGTCGTCTACGAATTTCCGCAGGCGGAAGGAGATCCCTATTATCCTATACCGCGGCCTGAAAATGCAGCGCTGTATAAAAAATATCAGCAGCTCGCTGATGCCATGACCAATACATATTTCACAGGAAGGCTGGCTACCTATAAGTACTACAACATGGATCAAGTCGTTGCACAATCCTTAACATTGTTCGACAAAATCATGCAACGCAAACCTGAAAAACATGTTAATGGGACAAAAGTCTACCAACTTAACACCTGAAGTATGGGGCGGAATTGAGTGCTCGTTCAACAGGGTGGGCGATCAGTACATGGATCAACTGCTCTTCAGCGACCATTACCGAAGGGGCGTTGCAGACATCGAACGTTTCGCGTCCCTTGGTATAACCGCCATGCGTTATCCGGTGTTATGGGAGCGCCACAAGACAGCACCCTCCGCACAAATCGATTGGTCGTGGACAGAACAGCAGTTGCACGCCATGCAACACCATCGGATCCGGCCAATCGTCGGATTATTACATCACGGTAACGGCCCGCCCTATACCAATCTGCTTCGGGAATCTTTTGCAGACGACTTCGCGGCCTATGCGCTTGAAGTGGCCAGGAAGTTTCCCTGGATAGAATACTATACGCCGATCAACGAACCGTTGACGACAGCGCGGTTCTGCGGGCTCTACGGTCTTTGGTTTCCACATTGCAGAAACGACCAGGCCTTTGCACGGATACTGCTCAATCAGATGAAAGGTACCGTGCTCGCAATGGAGGCTATCCGGACGGTAAACCCGCATGCAAAATTACTTCAGACCGAAGATTTCAGTAAAACATTCAGCACGCCCCTACTCGACTACCAGGCCGACTTTGAAAATGAAAGGCGCTGGCTTACCATCGATCTACTCTTTGGAAAAGTAATGCGCGGTCACTATTTCTGGGCGTATTTTAAATCAGCCGGTATCGGGGAAAAAGAGCTTGCCTTTTTTTCCGATCACCCTTGTCCGCCGCACATTATCGGCGCTGACTACTATCATACTTCGGAGCGTTACCTTGACGAAGATATAATGCGTTATCCGGCTGAAAAACGGGGCGGTAACGGCCGGCATCAGTATGCAGACGTGGAAGCCGTCCGCATCCGTAACCTGCATGACCGTGGCCCGGAATACCGTCTCCGCGAATGCTGGGACCGTTATAAACTTCCTTTAGCCGTCACCGAGGTCCATGTAAACGGATCTCCGGATGATCAGATCCGTTGGTTCAGCGAGGTGTGGAGCATCGCCAGGAAGCTTTTAGCAGAAGGTATCCCCGTAAAAGGTGTAACCGCCTGGGCACTCCTCGGCTCGTACGGCTGGAATAACCTCCTGGTATATCCCAATGGTCATTATGAACCCGGCGCCTTCCATATCTCAGCAGGAATTCCTGTAGCCACACCGTTAGTCCCGTTTATCCGTTCGCTCGCTGAAAATCCCGCGCTCACAGCGCTGCCAGACGCTTCAAAAAGCTGGTGGCATGCAGAAGAGAGATTCATTTATGACACCGTACTGTCCAATTGGCGCTCTATCGCCTAGCATTTTTCACATTGTCATGAAATCAATACATCACAACACGGCTGTTCGTCTTCTTGCCTGTTACCAAAGTGTTGCCCGTCTGTCTGCTTCGCGCATTTAATATCGCCTGGATTTCTCAAGGTTGTTGACATTTCAAGCCGCCTTTCGGGTGACGGTTCCCCGAGGCGCAATTCTCTTCCAAAAAATCTTTTGTTTAGCCGTAACAAACATACACGCACCGTTATTTCATAACATCTGAATTGGTATTCCGTTTGCGATTAGGTGAATTTGTATAACCAATTTACAAAGCACCAAATACCTGAAAAAGCGTTCTGGCCTGCACTTAATCTGAAAAACACAAGTTACCAGGCCGGTCGACCCAGGATATAATCGGAACCTTAATTCTACCCCAATGAAAGACACCCAAAAGAAAGATGACCCCCTGCCCCTGCAGTGGACCGTTGCAAAAGCCAACGCATGGTACGATGCAAAAGGATGGATGCTTGGATGTAATTACGCACCATCGACCGCCGTTAACCAACTCGAAATGTGGGAGGCGGAAACATTCGATCCCATTACCATCGACCGCGAACTCGGCTGGGCCGGAGCACTGGGCTTCAATTCAGTCCGGGTTTTTCTTCACCACTTGTTGTGGGAACACGATGCCGAAGGATTGAAAAAAAGAATGGACGCGTTCTTGTCGATCGCATCATCGCACGGCATCGGCGTGATGTTCGTGCTCTTCGACGCCGTCTGGAATCCTTTTCCGGAAAAAGGAAAACGTGAATACACCCGTGGGGTTCACAACTCCGGCTGGCTGCAGAGTCCCGGTATAGAAATACTGAAAGACATCCGCCGGCATGATTCCCTGAAAGACTATGTAAAAGGTGTGATTGGTCATTTCGCAAACGACCCGAGGGTGGATGTATGGGACTTGTTCAACGAGCCCTGCAACCGCAATTTGTCTTCGTATGGCGCGCATGAACCCGAAAACAAAGCAGATTATAGTCTGATACTTTTGAAAAAAACATTTCAATGGGCCCGTGAAGTGAATCCGTCACAACCACTGACCTCGGGGGTATGGATCGGCGAATGGTCGGAAGAAAAAGTAAAACCACTCGATCGCTTTATGCTCGAACATTCCGACGTTATAACGTTTCACAACTACGAGAGTCCTGAGGAAATGGAACGCCGGATCAAAAAACTCCAGCGGTTTAACCGCCCGATCCTGTGCACAGAATATATGGCACGTGGTTTCAATAATACATTCGAGACCATCCTTCCGATCTTCAAAAAATATAATGTGGCTGGCTATAACTGGGGTCTCGTCGAAGGTAAAACCCAGACCACGCTGCCGTGGGATTCGTGGACCACGACCTACGACGGCGAGCCGCCGCTATGGTTTCACGACATCTTCCGTGCGGATGGAACCCCCTATAAGGCGGAGGAGGTGCATTTTATTACGCGCCTGAGACAACCTCCCGCGAGGTTCCTGCAGTAATTCAAGAAACAAGGTATAGCTGGTCGTGCCTTTCCGTGCGCCCAGCTATTTTTTTGCCGTTCTGCCGGTCCGGCCGCCAGCCCGCACCTTCGAGGCATACATTTTTAACTATATGGGAAAACCAGAATATTCTCCCATGAAGTTCGTTTTACCCATTTTATTGTCCGCAGGCCTCTGCATCTTATCCTGTTCAGAAGAACCCGTTCCAACACCTGAAGAGCCTTTGCCGGAGGATGTCAATCTTCCGGAACCAGGCCCGCACATCCAGCAACAAGTAAGACAACCGATCGGCAGAACCATCTCCGGCTTTTATGAGGCATTACCCGCCAGCTACTTCATGTACAATAAGAAGTATCCTTTGCTCATTTTTATTACCGGCGCCGGTGAACGCGGCAATGGATCGGAGGAAGAACTGAAAGAAGTATTACAACCCTACGGCCCGGCTAAATTGCTGAATGCCGGAAGTTTTCCGAAAGACTTTCTGATCGATGACCGGTATTATTCATTTATCGTTCTTTCCGTTCAGATGACAACGAACACACGCGCCACGCCGGAGGATATCGACAACCTGATCAGCTATGCACTGGCTAACTACCGCATTGACGAATCACGCATTTACATGACGGGACTGAGTCTCGGCGGCGGATGTGTTTGGGATTATGCCGTCCACAATTTGCAGTATGCGCAGAAGCTTGCGGCGATCACTCCCATGGCCGGGAAATCGATCAGCCCCTCCAAGGAAAAAGCGAAGGTGATTGCAGATGCTCAGCTACCCGTTTGGGCATTTCACAGCGAGTTCGATACCGCTGTTCCCTCCATCTATACCAAAAACTATGTAAAATGGATCAATGAATTTTCTCCGGGCCAGGCTCGCATGACGTTGTTTCCCGATTCGACGCACATCTGTTGGAAATATTCATATAACCCTACTTACCAGGAATCTGATAGCATCAATGTGTATGAGTGGATGTTGATGCAAAAACGCGAATAAAAGTGAGCGGGAAACGGGTCTCGAACCCGCGACCTACAGCTTGGGAAGCTGTCGCTCTACCAACTGAGCTACTCCCGCATACTATTAATTTCCAAGTTAGAGACGTCGGGTGCGTTATCTTCCGAAACCCATCGCTCCGATCCATATTCCAGCATTATCATCGTGGCTTGCCAGATATCCTCGCTTTTCAAACGCCTGCATGCCCCGTTAGCCGGCGCATTGAAAGTTAAAATGAAATTTACAAAAAAGAAAGCCTGCGATTTTCTGCAGGCTTTCAGCACTATCACTCCCTACCTATTTCTTTCGCACATAAATATCGCCGTTGTAGTTTTTCAATGTCATCTCAGGCCCTCCGCCATTGACATCACCACGCTTCCAGTCGTCGACGACGACACGGTAAACGCCCGCCTTTGTATCCTTCTTCTGTACTGGTCCGGCGCTGTTTAATTTCATATCCCCGAAGCCGGTCAGAATCTCTCCCCTTTCCGTTTTCATTTTGAATGACGCCTTCAACGCCGCCGGGAAAGTAATGTCGATGTCGCCATTGTACGTCGAGAACGACATCGGTGCTCCGTCCGCAACTTTATCAAACACCACCTTGATCTCGCCGTTATACGTGGTAGCGACCACCGAACCGGAAATGCCCAGCGCCGTGATTTCTCCATTATAGTTGGTGAGCTCCACCGCGCCCTGGATGTTGGAGACCGTCAATTCCCCTTCGTTGTGCGTACTGATCTCCATATCCATCCCGGAGGGAACTTCAATCTCCAGGTCGAGTTTCTGGTTCCAGGATTGAGAGGCTACCCGCACGAAATTATTATCTTCAACAACCTCCAGGTCGATTCCGCCCCCGCCGATCTTTTTCAGGCCTTCCCGTGATTTCACATTGTCATCATCATTTTGATTATCATTCCTGCTGTGATTATGCTCCTCATCCTCATCATCGCAATCCTCACATGCGTCATCACTAACCGCTTTGTATTTGACGAGCACATCCTTGCGCGCTGTTCCCTTAATCACGATTGAACCGTAGTTGAGTGTTGCCTTCAGCTTACCCCGCTTCGCAGGATCACTCAGGGGAACCGTAAACTCACTGGCGCTTTGTGCTGTCACCAGCGAAGAAGAGATCAGGATCATCCCTATGGTCATCAGCCCTATGGCGATCATTAAAAACTGTTTTTTCATATTGTTGATTGTTGTCCGGTTGTTAATTTGTTTTTTCCTTGAGGTAAACGTTGCCGTTGAAAGTTTCAAAGTCGAGCAGGGTTCCTCCCGTACCTACCTTGTACCGATTGCCGCTGATCTTGTAGCCTGTCCCGTCATCACGCTCACTTCGCTCGATGATAGCAGGCAGCACCTGAATCTGCTCGATGTTCGTGTAGAAACTTCCGTTAAAACTTTCGAAGCTCAGGTTGGCGGCCAGTCCCTTTTGAAACCAGGCATTGATATCACCATTGAGCGTATAAAATCTGCAATATTGATCGGGATTGTGCGCATAGGTAATATGAACATCGCCGTTGATGGTCGTAGCTTCCGCGGCCCGCTCCAAATTTTGCAGATCAATACTCCCGTTGACATTGCTGGCTACGATCGCACCTTTCATGTTCCCGATGGCGATATTACCGTCATTGACCGTACTCACGATAAGGTTAATATTGCGCGGCACGCGGATCGTAAAGTCCATCGTATGGTCAAATTCATCATGACACGATTGGCAATCCTGGTTCCACTGATATCCCCATTCCTGGCCGGCGGGATCGTTTTGCTTGTTGAACGCCGTGCATAGTCCGTTGACAAACAGTATAACTGTATCCGCGCGATCGATGACACCTAACGAAATGGCCTTTCCTTTCGCGAGACGAGGCTCCGTTTTGGCGCGTACAGATTTGTTGATTTCAACAACAATTTTGTCACCATCGTAGCCTGTGACATTGACATCTCCATTGATGTTTGCAACGATCAGGGTGTTTTGCTCTGACCGCTGGCCGAAGGACAACTCCCTTGTGATCTTTTCCGTGAACGTTTGCGCATGCAACCCGCCGGAGCACAAAAGGATTACGATTGTATAATTTAAAATTTTCATGTTGTTCAGATTAACACGTCAATATTTTCTTCAATTCGCTTTTTAGTATCCCGGGGTGTTTTGTCATCCTTCAGGATCTTTTCAAATTCCTTCACGGATGACTTTTCCTGCAGGGCGGCCATCAGCTCGGCAAGGGCGATTTGAACCAGGGGCGACTCCTGGCGGGCAATGGACTGAATAAGTGACTGTCGTACGTCGCTATCGTTCGTGTAAGCCTTTAAGGCATCCAGCGCGGCCAGCCGTACATTGACGTTACTGTCATTGTTCAATGTACTCAGCAAAGCACCCGTGACCTTTTCACTGGCTGCCGACATTTCCTGGGTGAGGTTGACCGCCTTTAAACGATCCGTAGCCGACTCTTTCTGCAGCAGCGTAAGCATCATCATTTCCTTAAGATCGGTAACCTGTTGGCTCAGCTGGTCGAT
Organism: Ohtaekwangia sp.; assembly: GCA_035628815.1. Classification (GTDB taxonomy): domain Bacteria; phylum Bacteroidota; class Bacteroidia; order Cytophagales; family Cyclobacteriaceae; genus Ohtaekwangia. The sequence goes on from DASPJC010000040.1 coordinate 21,425, forward strand.
CTGTGGATCGGCGCTGGTTGCAGGCCTCAGGTAGTACCCCGCCGCCAGGCCCGCGATAAGGGTTACCGCGGCAAGGGAAAACCGGGGCACCAGGTTGGGCCATGAAAACATCTGCTTCCAGTTAATCCGCGCTTCCGGTTTGTGTGAACTTATCAGCTGCAAGAACTGATTATCAAGCCGGGATGTCGGTTCCGGAACAGCGGCATCAAAAATGCGGTCCTGTAATACTTTTAAATCGCTCAAGGCGGAAAGTTCCACTGCGCTTTTTTCGATAAGGGTTTCCAATTCCCCGATCTCTGCCGGCGAAGCTTTTCCCGTGTTGAACGTTTCAATCAATTTTTCAATCCTTTGCTTGTCCATGGTCGTTTCTAGTCCTTTCAATGTCTCACTTCCAGTTTTTTATAAACTTCTTTGAGTTCCTGCAGCGCCCGAAAGACTTTTACCTTCACAGCGCCTTCCGAACATCCGAGGATGTCACCGATCTCTTTATATTTTTTATCCTGAAACTTACTGAGCAGCAGGATTTCCTTTTTGTCTTCAGGCAGTCTGTCCATGGCCAACGACAAAAGTTCCTTCTCTTCATCTTCCACGTACAGCGTCGAACGATCCTCATGGCTGCTGAGCCTGTCCTGCCAGTTGTCAATCGAATCTTTTTTACGAAGTTTGTTTTTCCGGAAGTGGTCGTGGCTCACATTGCGCGCGATGTGAAACATCCACGTCCTGAAGTCGCCGTCACCGCGGAAGAGATAGCGGTATTTCAGTATCCGGAAGAAAACGTTCTGCACCAGGTCTTCAGCAAGCGCGCTGTCCTTGTTCATACCATAAAAGAAACCATACAACGGTTTTTTATAGCGGGCGAATAGCAATCCCAGCTTATCGATATCGCCGTCCCTGACCTTGCTCATCAGGGCATTATCGGTTAGTGCTTCCAAATCGGATGACAGTGTTTTCAAAAGGGGTAACCTGCGGTTATCAGGAAGGTTACAGAGAAAGTTACTATTTCGGCAGGTATTTCAGAATCGATGCGCCAACCGTCAGAAGTTCAGGATAAAGTCCTGCAGGTTCTGATTCCGGTCCAGTTGGAGTTTTTTTCGCAGGCGGTAACGGCTTATTTCCACGCCACGTACCGAAATGTTGAGAAGCTGCGCGATTTCCTTGGTTGAAAGGTTCATCCGCAGGTAGGCACTGAGCTTGATCTCCTGCGGGCTGAGCCCGGGAAACACGGCCTTGAAACGGTTGGTGAAATCGCCATGCACGCGGTCAAAATGAAACTGGAAGTGCTCCCAGTCAGCGTCTGCCGAAATATTGTGCTCGATGTCCTTCGTTATCTGCAGCAGCTCCTTTTTCATCTCGTCCGACGGACCGCGTTTAACAATGGAAGTAAGGTTGGTCTTAATGCCCGTGATAAATTCATTCTTGTTCAGCAGGTGCATGGTGGCCGTGGCCAATTCGTTGTTCATGTGCCGCAGCTCTGATTCGAGTTTCTCGTTTTGCAACCGGGTAATTTCTTCCTGAGACTGTTGCGACAGTTTCTCCAGTTCGCTGTTTTTCTGGTTCAGCACTTTCTCCTGCTTCATGGCCATGAGCTTCTGTTCACGCTGGTACTTGCGGTCCAGCACGTTAAAACCCGCCAGTAAGACGCTGATCACGGAAACACCATAAAAGGAATACGCCCATACGGACCGATACCAGGGTGGTTCGATGACGAATTCGTACGTCGCTTCCGGGCTGATCGTTCCGTTCACATTTCTGCCCCGCACGTGAAAAACATAACGGCCCTCCTTCAGGTTGGTGTACTCTTTCAGCACCTTTTCACCCCAGGATGACCATTCCTTTTCAAAGTTTTCAAGGTAGTATTGATAAACGAGGCCTGCGTCGCCTTCAAAAGAAGTTGCCGAGAAGGTAAACCCGATGGAATTGTCATCGTACGGCAATACAGGTACGAAGGAAGGCAACTGAAAATTTACGACGGAGTCGTCCTGTGCATAGTTACCGTAAAACAAAACGGAATCCGAACTGCTGTTGGTGAGCGATACCGTGCGTATCAGCGTTTTAAAAGCAGTATCCCTGCCGTTGGGACGTTGAGCGGGGTCGTAGTGAATAAATCCGTCCTTCGCACCAAAAAGCACTTCATTGTTTTTCAGGATCGTGATATTCATCAGGTCGTCGTTAAGATACTTCCGGATCTTGCTGAAGTCGCCCGCATTCAGTACATATTCGCCGATAGCATTTCGCTGGAACACACCAATCTGTTCCCGGCCCACAAAGTAAATATTCCCCAACGCATCTTCCTGCATAAACCAGGTTTGTGACTGGCTTCCCAGCTTCCCTGACAGAAGGCGTTCCGGGACAAACCGGTCCGTTACCGGATCATACTGGTAAATGCCGGTTTCCGCGGTAAATAATAGTTCGTTCCGGATCTTGAAAACGTTGATCAGGTGACTCGTCGGAAATCCTTTTTCCGTGCCGTAGTAGTCCACACGTTCAATGCTGTCTTTCTCCCGGCTGAGTGAGATGCGGTATGCGCCTTTGTAGCCGTGGGTAACCCATAACCTGCCCTGCTGGTCTTCGGCCATTACCCGTGAAGACTCGTTAAAACCGCTCAGTTTCTTTTTCCATTGCCAGTGGCCATTGCGAAACGTGTAAAGCTGAAGTCCGGTATAGGTTCCTTCGATGAGCTTGTCGTCATCGCTTTTTAATCCCTGGAAAACCCAGGAACCCGGTTCGGAGGAGAGTTGTAAAGCGCTTTTACCTTCAATGCGCATGGCCCCGTTGTGATGGCCCGCCATCAGGTCGTCGTGATACCGGCCGATGTGATAAAGCTGTCCCCGGGTATTTTCGATCAACGTAAAATCTTTTTGATCACCGGCTTCCTTAACGTACAAGCCGGTGTTGGTTCCGAGGTAAAGTTTGTCTTCGTCGAGGAAGGCGGTGTAACCGGTTCCCGGCAAACCGCTCTGCTCATCGATGAAACTGAAGGGGGATCCAAGTTCGACATACGCGATCCCGTTGTTATGCCCGAGCCAGAGGTTGTTGAGATTATCTTCGTAAACGCACAGCACAGTCCGGTTCTCCAGTCCCCGGCCGCGCGTCATTTGCATGATCAGGTCGCCACTGGCATCGAGCACCAGCAGACCGCTGTTTTGGGTACCCAGCACAAAATTGCCGTTCTGCAGTCTGGTCATGCAATTGATGTAGGCATCGCGGAAGGTTTGCTGACGGCGTGCGTTCCATGGAAAGACTTTCCCGCCGACAAGTTCAAAGATTCCATGTTGAAAAGTTGAGATCAGGAAACGGTCAGCTTCGATCTGCAATATGGAAGACACGCTTATCCCATTAAAAAAATCACCTCCTTTTATGGCAACGAGGCGGTTTCCGTCCAGCATTACAATGCCGCGTGACCGCTCGTTGACATACAGTTTGCGGTTTACGAGGAAGGAAAGATCTATGGCATCGTCCGGCTCAATCACATCGATCACGCCGTTATCATAAATGTAGATAAGCGAAAACGTGCAGAAGTATACTTTGTCGCCGTCGATATAGATACTCCACGCCTCATCAAAATTCCGGTAACGGCTTTCGAGGCTGTCGGCAAGTGATGTATACACCAGCCTGCCGTGTTCGTCAGGGAAAAAAAAGCCGAAGTCGCCCTGACAGCCCACGTAGATCTTTCCATCCCGATCAATAGCGACGCTCCTGACCTTGGTACCGCTTTTCACCCCATAGGTCTGCCAGTGGAACCCATCGTACTCAAGAAGCCCGAAGTTGTTGCCTATATATAATAGTCCGCGCTTGTCCTGGGCGATATCCCAGTTCTGAATCCCCGCTTTATATTCAACTGTCCGGAAATTTCGAACAAATGGAAGCCCTGCAAAATCGGATTGGGCAGCGCTAAATCCAGTCGATAAGAGGAAGAAAACCCAGATCAGGGGAAAAACGGGGAATGCGGCGCTTTTATAGGGTTTTAAATTGATCATGTTGAGTTATGCCGGGTACTATGCTGTACTCAAATTTAACCGCATATCGCATAAAATGCCTAAAAATAAGGTTTTTAAAAACTGTGATGTAGTTTTGATGTATTCTGGAATTCGTGTCTGATGTATAATTGATGAAGTATTTTAATTGGAGCGGGCAGTAATTCCAGCAAAGTTTGTACGCGGTTCAAACGTTTCCGGAAAAAACCCGACCGGAAGCAGGGCTTAAACAACTTAAACCAAACTTATTCGCATGAAAACACAATTACTGGCGCTTTTGATGATGCTGTCGCTGGCTGCATACAGTCAGGGACAGGTTACAGGAAAGGTGACCGACGAAACCGATCAGCCTTTGCCTGGCGTGAGTGTCCTACTAAAGGGTACTAACCAAGGCACGGTGACGGATACAGACGGTGCCTTTACATTGCCGGGAATTCCAACGGATGGAATTCTGGTCTTCAGTTTTATCGGCTATGTGACCCAGGAGCTTCCGGTCGCGTCACAGACCACATTTTCCGTAAAGCTTTTGCCTGACATTCAGGCGCTTCAGGAAGTGGTGGTGATCGGTTATGGTACGTCTACGACACAAGAACTGACATCGGCCGTTTCTTCCGTACGGAGCGAAG
>DASPJC010000041.1:0-5573 GCA_035628815.1 Ohtaekwangia sp.
GGCCATCCGCCGCGAAAAGGATCACGAGAAAGAAGGCCAACTGAGCCGCGAGATCGCCGACCTTTCAGAACAGCGTTCGTCGCTCAAGGCAAAATGGGAAAGCGAAAAGGAAGTCGTTCATGGCATCCAGAAGCAAAAGGAAAATATTGACAAGCTGAAGTTTGAAGCCGAACAAGCGGAAAAAGCGGGTGACTATGGAAAGGTTGCCGAGATCCGGTATGGCAAGATCACGGAAGCCGAGAAGAAGCTGAATGAATACCAGCAGAAGATGAAAGAAATGCAGGGCGAAAAGACCTTGCTGAAAGAGGAAGTGGACAGTGAAGATATCGCGGGCATCGTCGCGAAGTGGACGGGTATACCGGTCTCCAAGATGCTGCAAAGCGAACGCGAGAAACTGCTTCACCTCGAGGCTGAACTGAGTAAACGGGTCGCCGGTCAGGAAGAAGCGATCCAGGCGCTAAGTGATGCCGTGCGGAGAAGTCGCGCGGGGTTACAGGATCCCAAACGCCCTATCGGATCGTTCATCTTCATGGGAACTACCGGTGTAGGTAAGACAGAGCTATCCAAGGCGCTAGCCGAATATCTCTTCAGCGACGAGAACGCGCTGGTGAGGATCGACATGAGTGAATACCAGGAAAGGCACAGCGTGAGCCGTCTCATCGGTGCGCCACCGGGATACGTCGGTTATGATGAAGGCGGACAACTTACGGAAAGTGTCCGGCGGAAGCCGTACTCGGTGATCTTGCTGGATGAGATCGAGAAGGCGCACAGTGATGTATTCAATATCCTGTTGCAGGTGCTGGACGACGGGCGATTGACCGACAACAAAGGACGGGTGGCGAACTTCAAGAACACCATCATCATCATGACAACCAACATCGGATCGAATATCATCCAGGAGAATTTCGAGAAGATGACGGATGAGAACTACTTCGAAGTGCTGGAAGGCACCCGTGATGAAGTGCTGGCCTTGTTGAAAACGTCTGTCCGGCCGGAGTTCATCAACCGGATTGATGAGATCATCATGTTCCGTCCGCTGAGCCGGAAAGACATCCGGAAGATCGTCGACATACAGGTGGATATCATCCGCAGGCGGTTGGATGCTGCTGGTGTCCGGATCGACATTTCCGAAGCGGCCCGTGAAAGACTGGCAAAACTGGGGTACGATCCGCAGTTTGGCGCACGTCCATTGAAGCGGGTGATGCAGCGCGAAATTTTGAATGAATTGTCCAAACAGATACTGGCCGGAAAGGTTCATAAGGACGCTGTAATCTATGTCGATATTAAAGATGAAGTTCAATTCATCTTCGAGAACCTTGAGGAGCCTGAACTTGTTAAGTAAGCAGGTTTAGAAGAAGTCTCCCTGGTGGTTCGGGGAACTTGTTGATTTGAGGGGTTTGGTTTAAAACGTCCTGCGTAAAAACGGGACGTTTTTTTTTGCCTTATTCAGCATGAAGAATGGCATAAATGTTAAAAAATAAACTTCCTACGAAAAAATTCGTAAAAAGACTTGCGCGTGAAATTTCTACCCGCTAACATTGTATTACGAAACAATTCGTATGTATATGTCCCTCAAAAATCAAAAACCGACCGGCAAAGAGCTTGAAATCCTGCAGGTAATCTGGGAAAAAAGTGCTGTTTCAGTACGGGAAGTACATGAAGCGCTGGGCGGAGAAGCAACCAACGGGTACACCACCATTTTGAAACTCATGCAGATCATGCACGAAAAAGGATTGGTGACACGCCAAAAAAGCGGCAAGCTTCATCTCTACAAAGCGGTTCCCACGCAGGAAAATACACGACAACAAATGGTCGACAAGATCATCGATACCGTTTTTCAGGGCTCGGCCGCGCAGCTGGTCATGAGCGCACTGGGAAACAAAAGATCCTCAAAAGAGGAGCTTTCCGCAATACGCGAATACCTGGATAAACTTGAAGGAGGTGATTCATGAAAATGCTCAATGAATTTTTTACATCGTCGTGGGTCGAGGCATTGGGATGGACGCTGATCCACTCCCTCTGGCAGTCGCTCATTGTCCTGACCGTCGTGATCATGTTACTCCGGTTTGTTCCGGGTAAAAACTCATCCATCCGTTATACCGTTGCCACAGGCGGCCTTGCGTTGATCCTGTTGCTCGCGGCTTCAACTTTCATTTACCTGATTACATTGACGCCGTCGATACTCGCGCCACAAGATGTTAACCTTTCCCTGGTCATCAGGGAAATTGGAAATACGCCGGCGCAGTTATCCACCCTTGATCGCTTGCGATACTTATTGGAATCCAATGTTCCATGGCTCACAGCGTTCTGGATCGCCGGTACATGCCTGTTCAGCCTTCGCCTGGCTGGAAGCTGGTGGTATGTATCATCCCTGCGGTCCCATAGTACCGTCCTGCATAACGAATGGAGTGAACGTCTCAACGACATGACCATGCGTTTCAATATTAGTAAGATAGTAACGCTGGCCGAATCAACGCGCATATCGGCACCGGCTGTCATCGGATTCCTGAAACCGGTGATCCTGATCCCCACCGGCATGCTCACCGGGCTTTCGTCCGACCAGATCGAGGCCATACTCCTGCATGAGCTGACGCATATCCGTCGTCACGATTACCTCATCAACCTGCTGCAGTCGGTGGTTGAAGCGCTGCTCTTTTACAATCCGTTCGTCTGGGTCATTTCCAGCATCATCCGCCGTGAGCGGGAGCATTGTTGCGATGACGCCGTAATCACCTACACCAATGCTTCCGTCTATGTGCATGCCCTCGCGCAACTGGAAGAAAAAAGATTTGCCTCGGCGGGACTCGCTGTTTCGCTGGCAGAAAATAAAAACCAACTGTTAAACCGAATCAAACGCATTATGGAAAAGTCAGTCAAACATTATTCCGGCCGGGAAAAAGTTGTTCCCGTGCTGTTGCTCGTTACCGGACTCATCTGTGCATCATGGCTGAGCGTAAGAACAGAAAAAACAAAAACAGACTATCCCGACGAACCTGGAGCAAGGATCAGCCTTGCCAGCGATACCACGATCAGGAAAGACAAATCAGACACGAAAAGCGCTACCTATTCCCGCAAGTCGGTTACGACCATCGGTCCTGATGGTCAGCCACGGGAAGAAGTAGTCGAAAGTTTTGAAGGCGACGAGGATCTGCGGCCGATGATGGTGCCGGATCCAATGCATGCCATGGCCGCCATGCCACCGGTCGACTTCCCGGATATGGCTGATGCGTTCGCACCTTTTCATGCCCTCCCCGATTTTGGATTCAGCATGGATACTATTCCTGCACCTTCCTTCCATGGGCAGGGCGACTGGGATGCTTTTGCAGAAGCGTTTGAGAAAAAATTTCAGCAGCAGTTCAGTGCTTTTTATGAAGCCAACCAAAAGGATCTGGAGAAGATGATGAAGGAGATGGAAACTACTTTCAAAGAAAAATTTGATGAGGACTGGTCGCGTGATATGCAGTTCCATCTGAAAGAACAGACTGAAGCGATGCGTAAACAAGCCAGCGAAATGGCGCGCCATGCGGAGGCCATGGCCCTTAAGGCTCATAGCCTGCAAGACAAGCAAATGGAAATGCAGGGATGGCAGAAAGAACACGCTGAGCGGATGAAGGCTTTGGAAGAGAACATGAAAGAAATGGAGGCAAACATGAAACGCTTCCAGGAGGCCATGACGGAGCAGCTGGTTGAAGATGGTTATCTGAAAAAAGGTGAGAAGATCAATAAGATGCACTTCGATGATGATGGGAACATTGAGATCAATAATACAACGATCAAAGCCAAGGATAAGGACAAGTATCGCAAACTGCATGATAAGCATTTCGGTGACGGGCCGGCGGACTTCAGGTTTGAGGAATAACCGATTTGCCAACGGAATTCAGTCTCCGCCTGAACAGCGGAGACTGAATTAGAAAAAGCGATCCTGTTCACTTATTGTAAATCCACATGCGCGGCATATCAAAATAACGACAGCTAAAAATGTTGCGCAGATCTCGTTCCACGAGCTCGAATTTCAATTCCAGGACCCAGATTCGAATGCAATCAATCGCTGGCCTGGCCCGCTTGTTCAAGGGATATTATTATTTTGTGCATATCTTTCGATGCCATTTGAATTGATGTCCTTGCCATAAGCCAAGCAATAGATGAGATTGTAAGTATTATTGTAGCGGCGCCTAATCTGGTGGTAAAATCGGCGTATTGTCCGCTGATCTTTACTTCAGGATTTACTACGACAAAAACCGCAGCCGCCGCGAAAACCGTAATCATTATATAAAAATCGATCCCGGGCCTCATACGCAAAGTTATTTCATTGATCTCCGGGCTTATGGCTTTCATTGTTCCGGATATTTTTACGAGCATTCCGCCGTGAAAACGGTCAGCCCGTTTTGTGAGTTGAAATGCATCCGCTTGAACTTTGCCTTTGTAAAAAGTAAATCCATTAACTAAGGTGGAAAGTTTTGAAAAGACTACTGACAGGGGAGCCTTGGTCTGTATTGTATAACAAAACTCCATCCTGAATATCTGTAAGGAAGCGGCATTCATATCGATGCATCAACTAACTTTTGCCTAACGCAGGTTTTCCAGCGTCGACCGCGGTGAAAACTTGTCTGACACAGGTGCTTAAAATATTCCCAGGCTGCTTAAACCCGCTCTAATCCCAGCCCCGGCTTATCCGAGCAATACATATAACCATCCTTCAGCACAAAGCCACCTTTCACAATATCCTTGCCCAGGTCAAAACTTCCATCCAGATCAATGTACTTCGTGTTCGCGCAGGAATACGCTGCATGTAGCGCGGCCGTAATACTCACAATACTTTCGTCATTACATCCCCAGAACAGGTCGATCTTTTCGTGCAGCGCTACATCGGCGATCTTCAAAGCCTGGCTGATACCGCCGCATTTCATCAGCTTGATGTTAAATATTCCTGCGGCTTTAGGAGGCTTGACCAGTTCAATAGCGTCGGCTGGTGTAAGCAGCGATTCATCCGCGGCGATCACCGCCCTTACTTCCTTCGGCAGACTTTTCATTTCAGCAATGTCGTGTGCCGGCAGCGGCTGCTCGAACAACTCGATATTCAGGTCGTACACCCTTCCATACAATTCTATGGTCTGGTGCACGTCGTATCCCTGGTTTACATCGACGCGGATCACCACGCCGGGTCCCAGCGTCTCGCGCAGCTTCATCAGCCGTTCCACATCTTCTTCAAGGTCTTTCCCGATCTTCAGCTTGATCACTTTAAAACCACGCTTGATATAATCCGCAGCTTCCCGCAATGTTTCATCCACGCTTTTGATACCGATCGTGTTGGAGGTCGGCAGCTTTTTGAATTTCTGACCCAGAAATTTCACCAGCGGAACATCGAGGTATTTTGTGAAGGCGTCATGCAACGCAATGTCGAGTGCCGCGCGCGCAGCAGGATTATCCGGCAACTTCTTCCAGACCTCGTAGGTCAGCTGGTTGAACTCGCGGATATCGCGGCCGACCAGGAATTCAATATTCTTTTCCTCCAGCGCGTCCAGGCACTGTTGCAGGCTTTCACCGGTAACAAATTCGCTGGGGTTGCCCGAACC
>DASPJC010000042.1:0-5101 GCA_035628815.1 Ohtaekwangia sp.
TTCCCGAATGGCCGCATCCCTGGTGCCTTTCAACTCATCGGCATCGAGATCAGTAAGAACCGGCCGGACGCTGCCCGTGATGGATGAGCCCTTCGAAGCGGCTTCCACGAAGAGACTCAGGGTACCCTTGCGCACATCGCAGTGACTATACGCATTAATAAAATTTTGCATCGCTGGCAGTTCCAGGGTGTTAATTTCTGCATGCATCTCGAATGCCGGCAGAGCGGGGGACGGGGCAAGCCGTAAACTCAGGGCAACGGTGCCCGTTGGGTGAAGGCCGGTGCCCATCACGGTTGCCGGCAAGGAATTTTGTTTTTGATCGATATTCAAAAGGTTCACACCCCGGAGTGCAATGCTATCCATGAATAATGCAACAGCAGGCGTACTTTGTTCGTCTTGGAATTGAACCTTCCCGTTCACAACCGTGAAACGATTCAAAGGCAAAGGAAGCAATGAGCTTAATACCATCGGCCATTGATTGCTGATCCGGATTTGCGTCGAAGCTTCATCCCTGCCGTTCACGTAGTGCAGTGCGGGTGCTGAAGCGGAAAGTTCACTGGCCAGTTTTCCCTTCAAAAGAGATTTCCAGTCAATACCAATCCTGATGCTTGTTGCCTTAAAAAATGGCTCAGTTATGTGCCCCCCTTTTTTATGCAAGGTAATGTCATGGATAGTATACGCACCGCGCAGCAACGATACCTCGACCGAACGCGCAACGCCGTTATAGCCATCCAGCCGGGTCAGCGCGTTGTTGACCTTATTCAGCAGGAAATGCGGCAGCCACATACGCACGCCTGCAAGCAGTATAACCAGGGCAACAACCGAAATAAGGATTGTAATTTTTCTGCGTCTTGTCTTCATGATCCGGGATATAAGCAATCACTGAAAAACCAGTACCAGCTTACGGCTTTGCGGGAACGTTCGCTTTTAAAGCGCAATCGCCGCTTGAGCCGTTCCCGTGCCGCAATGGGAATTTTTTTGGACAGCGTACGCCCGCGTTTGGATTACGGCCCGAAAGCAGCAGGCAAAATGGCATGCGATTTTAACTTCCCGCACCATAAGCAGTTTTGTCCGGCGTATGCCGATTAAAGTATGGGGTTATGAAAGAGGTGAAAGATGAGGTACCGGTACCCGCACAGGAAAAGGGTGTTAAATTCGATACCGAGTACGCGATAACAACGCCCACGGGGCACGATGCGCGGCGACTGTTCAGCGACGCAACGTATCGGTTACTGGATGTGAACCGCTGGGACAAGCTATGCGGGGAGCTGTCCGCAGTATTTCGCCTGACGGATAGTGAAGGGAATGCTGTAGACCGGCTTGCCCAGCCCGGAGACCATTTCAGGATCAACATTCCGGCGCCCGGAACAGTAACCGGCAGCGGTTACGACTGGGTTCGCATCGAAGCCCTGGTCGACAATCGCGATCAGCATGCGGCCGCCGAAAGTGTGACCCTCCGCGTACGACCTGCCTCCAACCCGGTTAATAAAGACCAGGAAGATACTGCCCATTTTTTTAAGGACGACGCCACCAGCTCGTTTACGGTACAACGGGACGGCAACCGTGTCACTGCCGGTGTGCATAGCCGGAATGAGGTTCCCAATACGGATGCCGCGAAAGTGGTTGACAAGGTGCGCAATGCAATCGTTGCCTTGGGGGCGATGGCAGGACTGTCTGCGCCGCAATGGAAAAGCCTTGTGAAAGGGCTGCTGGAACCGCCGGAAGGTTTATAAGATCACGACTGGCCTAAACGCAAAGGATTCGGCATTACCACCATCCCAGGGGAAACTTGATATCGTTCACGGAGTTGACGATCATATCCGGCTTAAACGCATACTTCTTAAACTCTTCCGGTTGTGTTATACCACTGAGCACAAGGATGGTCTTGTAACCCATTTGCACACCGCCCTGGATATCCGTATCCATGGTGTCGCCAATTACAGTTGTTTCGGCCGTCTCAAGGCCGAGCGCTTTACGCGCGGATCGCATCATCACCGGGCTTGGTTTTCCGATGACAAAAGCTTTCACACCCGCAGCTTCCTCGATCATCGCCGTGGTCGCCGCGATGCCCAGGTTGTTCCAGCCTTTTTTCTTGGGTGAAGGGTCACGGTTGGTTGTAATAAATTTTGCTCCGGCCAGGATCATGTCAACGGCGCGCTGCACCATCTCCAGGGTAAAATTCCGGCCTTCGCCCAGGACTACAAATTCAGGATCTGTATCCACCAGGGTTATTCCGCTTTCATGAAGACTGCTTAACAGTCCGCCTTCGCCCAGCACAAAGGCCGTACCGCCCGGGATCTGCCCCGCGAGGAATTTGCCCGTGGCCATCGCACTGGTGTACACATGCTTTTCCGTTACCTCAATGCCGAGCTTTTTCAACTTGCGCACCACCTCAAGCGGCGTACGCTGACTGTTGTTAGTCATGAACATGAACGGAATACCATTTTTCAGGAGCCGGTTTATAAATTGATCGGCGCCGGGGATCAGCGTTTCGCCGCCATAGATCACGCCATCCATATCAATCAGAAGACCTTGTGCCATACTTTATAATCTATAGGCTCAAAGATCGTAAATTCTTCGCGACATTACCCGGAACGCTAACCATCAGCTTTCCTTTAAAAGGACAATTGTTTGAAGGGTGGTGACATGCTAACGCAAACGATTGCTGAAATTTTAGACGGATCGAACGATGTTTTTTGAAACATTATACGGTGTTCTTGCAGTTTTTTGTTAAATAGTAAGCGCAAACGATGGAAACGATCCCCAGTTCAGTTCTCAGTTCTCCGGAAAAAGCGTCGGGCCACCACGCTTTTTTATTCAAGCATGGCACCGCCGAAGTGGAGATTGAGCGAATCGTATGGACTTCTTTCCGTAACGGCAACCGGAAAGCGCTTGATTATATATTTGAAAAGTACGTTCGGCTGATGTTTGTCTATGGCGGCAAGATCTCCAGGGATCAGGCCCTGGTGGAAGACTGCATCCAGGACCTTTTTATCGAACTTTGGAATAAGCGGCAGATCGTTGCCGACACTACCAATATAAAATACTATCTTTTTAAGGCATTACGCCGGAAAATTGTCCGGCGACTCTCCAAAGATCAGCGGATATTGTCAGGTCAGTTCAAGGACACGGACTATTATCATGCCGTGGAATTCCCAATCGAATTCAACATCATTCAAGAACAGGCCGATCATGAGCGCGAATCACTGCTGAAAAAAGCATTGGCAGACCTGAGCGAAAGACAGCGCGAAGCGATCTATCTCAAATTTTACGAACGGTTGGCATACCGGGAAATTGCCGGGGTCCTCAACGTAGATGTGCGGTCGGCGTACAACCTTATCGGTAGGGCAATAGACAGCCTGAGACAGGCGATCCATACCATCTACAACCGGTAACGTCCTACCTTAGCTAAAAATAAATTTTCATTTCAGATGTGTAAAAGATGCGCTCCCCGCTTTTACTTGTGGCATCTTCATGAAATACAAAGACTACACAGCTGAGGACCTGATCAAAGATGAAAATTTCCAGGAATGGGTGTTTTCTCCAACAGACGAATCCAATAAATTCTGGATTGAGTTTCTCGTACGATATCCCGGTCACCGCGAACGGATCGAGGAAGCCCGCCAGTTCCTGTCGGCGTTTAATATCCGTGACAAGGATGTGTTCGAGTCAAGAATCCGCAATCTTAAAAAGCGCATAGACCAGTCGATAGATCACCCCGATCCAGCCCGTGCTGATCTGTCGCCGGTAATTGAAACACCGAAACGTCCCAAATTCAGCGTAAAAATGGCCCTTTTCCTCGCGGTGACGATAGGGGCCGGATTCTCGGCCTGCTATTGGTATTTTAAGAAGGACAGCGCCCATTCAGAAAAAGACAAAGCGGTTGTTGCTACCAGGACCGCTGCCACCGCCAGGGGTGAGCGCATGGCCATTGTTATGGACGATGGATCCAGGATATGGCTCAACGCCGGTACGCACCTCTCGTATTCCGGGAATTTCGGTACCGGTAGCCGTTCGGTTGACCTTGATGGCGAAGCATATTTCGAAATTGCTGCTCATGATAAACCTTTCCTTATTAAAACCGACGGAATGATTGTTTCCGCAGATACCGGCGCCTTCCGGATTAAGGCCTATGCTGCAGATCGCAAGACAGAATCGACCCTCCTGCGGGGATCCATAACCATCAGCTCGGAAACGGCGGCATTCGACCCTGTTGCGCTGAAGCCCGGGCAGGGCGCGGGGTTTGTGAAAAATACGCGCCACATCACGATCCATAATGTTATTGCGCCGCAGACGACGGTTGGCTGGGTGGACGGCGTGCTGTCGTTCGGGGATGCGTTGTTATCCGACATCGTGCCGGTGCTTGAGCGGTGGTATGATGTGTCCATCCAAATCAGCCCCGACAGTAGTCCCGATTGCCGCTTTACGGTGAAGATGGATAATCAAAACATCGGCGAGGCGCTTGAAACGTTAAAAAGTTCGGGCGGGATCACCTATCGCATAGAAGGGCGGGAAATTTTTATCGTGGATAAACTTTGCCATGATCAATTCATAAAATAAATCCAAATTTGCAAAGCGTCGCGGATCAGCAGGTGACCGGACGGTGATCATCTTAAAATTTTTTTTCCGTGGATTACACAAGTCAGGATGTAGCGAAAAAATTTCGTGAGCTTTTCGGCGGCCAGCCCCTGGTGGTTCGGGCACCGGGCCGGATCAACATGATTGGGGAACATACGGACTATAACGACGGGTTTGTGATGCCGGCGGCAATTGATAAAGATATAAGCTTTGCGATCGCTGCGTCGGACGGGGAGAAGTCGGGCATTTACGCAATGAATTATGGCGAGTTTTTCGAGGTCGACATCAGTGACCCGCAGCCCGTGAATCATCCGAAGTGGGCCAATTACCTGCTCGGTGTAATGCGTCAGTTCATCGAACAGGGATTTGCCCTGAAACCCTTTCAATGCGTTTTTGGTGGTAACATTCCCGCGGGCGCAGGACTGTCTTCTTCAGCCGCGCTGGAATGCGGGTTCGCATTTGCCCTCAATACCCTGCATGATTTTAACCTGCCGCGGCAGACAATGATCCGGATGGCGCAGTG
>DASPJC010000043.1:0-6451 GCA_035628815.1 Ohtaekwangia sp.
ACACGATCTCTGTCCGACCTGTAAAACGCTTCGCGAGTTTCAACGCGCCTTCGTTGGCCTCTGTTCCGGAATTCACAAAATAACAGCAGTCAAGATTCGTGGGCAGCAGGCTGGTCAATTTTTTAGCGAGTTTGTTTGGCGATGACTGTATGAATTCGCCGTAAACCATTACATGCAGGTGGCGATCCAACTGGTCCTTGATGGCCTGGATCACCTTCGGATGGCCGTGTCCGATATTACTGACGGAAATCCCTGATATCAGGTCGGTATATCGCTTCCCATCCGGGGCATAAAGGTAAATCCCCCGGGCTCTTTCGACCGCGATCTGATAGGGATGGTCCGTGGTCTGTGCTATATGATTGAGAAAGATGTCGGGACTGAATTCCATGCCGTAAAACTAAGAAACGTTTTTACGGGCAAAAAGAAAGCCCTGTCGGGGACAGGGCTTCTTCAACTAATTAACCTTAAAACTTTATCTTCATTCTCGAGGTATCAACCCGATCAGTCTTGCAGCCAGATCATTAAGGCTGCACGGGCTGATCGAAGTCGAAGTACCGCGCGGGGTGAGCACTGGGCTCAATATCTTTGCTCCGTTAAGCGTTGATGGAAACGGAGATCAGTATTCCTACGAGGACTGTCAATGCAAGAACCATTACTTGTTTAAGCCGGTTTGAAATTCGGGTGTTGGAAACGTACCGGTAGTTGTTGGTGTAAGGCATGGCTGTAATGATTTAGTGATTCAAAATTCGCTAAATCAGGCCCCCTGTTTCAACCTAAACAGGTCTCAAACCATACATTCGTAGCATTACTTTAAAGGATTGGGTTTCCGACAGTTACCATGGCGGATCTGCGGGATTACTTTTTCTGTTGCATCTGGTGGCTTTCGACGAGGCTGATAAAATCCTTTATTATGTCATTCGGCACAGTAACGGAAAGGTGATATTGTTCGATTTTCCAGCCTTTGGGAGTTTTGCGGACAATTCCTGAGCCGCGGCAGGTGCCCATCCAGGTTGTTAAAAGCTCGGAAAACCATGCAAATTTTCCGTTGGATGTTACATGCAGGTCCCGGTCATACGGTTTGAAGTCCCATGCATTTCCCCTGTCGAAGTAAGGCTTTGCGAAACCTTCGAACGCCGTTTTGGTCCAACGCTCTGTTGCATCCGTACCGATGTAGATACTGTTTTCGGTCATACTGCCAAAAAACACCTTGCTATCGGCCCGTGCTGCCGCCAGGTGCCAGTTGTCGATAAGTGTATTGATTTCCTGCTCCTGTCCCTGGCTTTTACCAGGAAGCATAAGCATAATGAACGCCAAAACAAGTAGAATTCTTTTCATAACTGTCTATAATCCATGTTTCTCCAGGCGACGGTAAAGTGAAGACCGGGTCAGTCCCAGCTCAGACGCCGCCTGCGTGATGTTTCCATTATACTTCTTCAGCACTTTCCGGATCAGGAGCTTCTCAACTTCATCCAGGTTGTACTGGTCGAGGCTGAGTTGCCCATCTTCCTTGCCGACGGTCGATGCGGTAAAGGTAAAATCTTCCGGCTGCAGCACGGTGCTGTTGCTCAGAATAACGGCCCGTTCGATGGCATGTTGAAGCTCGCGAATATTGCCGGGCCACGGATGCTTGTGCATGCGCGACATGGCCGCTTCACTGATTCGGGTCACGGTCTTATCGTATTTTCCGGCGTAGTGTTTCAGGAAGTGATTGGCCAGCAATGGAATATCTTCAAACCGGTCGCGCAACGATGGTATTTCAATCTCAATGGTATTGATGCGGTAGAGCAGATCCTGACGGAAGCGATTCTCTTTAACCATGTCATACAGCGGCATATTGGTGGCACAGATCAGGCGGATGTCAACCGGCGTATCCTTGTTTGATCCTACCCGGCTCACTTTTCGGTTTTGCAGCACGGTGAGCAACTTTGCCTGCAGGGGCATGGAAAGGTTCCCGATCTCATCCAGGAACAGCGTACCTCCGTTGGCCAGCTCAAACCGGCCGGCGCGATCCTCCTTGGCATCTGTGAAAGCACCTTTCTTGTGGCCAAAAAGCTCGCTCTCGAACAGTGTTTCCGTGATCGAGCCCAGGTCCACTGCCACAAAATTTTCGTTCTGCCGCGACGAATTTTTATGAATTGCGCGGGCAATCACTTCTTTCCCGGTTCCGTTTTCTCCCAGGATCAGAACATTTGCGTCGGTTTTGGCCACCCGGTCGATGGTCGAAAATATCTTCTGCATCGCGCCGCTCTGCCCGATGATTTCGCTGAAACGGTTGTTCAGTGCCTGGTTGATCTCCTGGTTTTTAATTTTCAGGTTCTCGATAACATCCCGTGACTCGCGGAGGCGCATGGCGGAGTATAAAGTAGCCAGGAGCTTTTCATTTTCCCACGGTTTCAAAACGAAATCTGTCGCCCCGGCTTTTATCGCGCGGACGGCCATCTGTATGTCACCATAAGCCGTGATCAGCACCACGACCGCCGACGGATCTTTTCCAAGGATCTTTTCAAGCCAGTAATAACCTTCGCTTCCGCTGCTCACGTCTTTCGTGAAATTCATGTCGAGAAGAATAACGTCGTAATCCTCGTTATTCATCAGGGCGGGTATTGCTTCCGGGTTTTTCTCGATATCGACCTGCGCGAAGTGACGCTTAAGATACATCTTGGCCGCTTTCAGAAGGTCTTCATTGTCATCGACGATCAGGATCTTTCCTTGCTTCTGTTCCATTGAAAACTGGTTTTTTGAGGGTTTAGGTGTCGCATAAACAAACACATCTGTCCGCTAGTGGGCAAAGTGCGTACCGAAACCCTGAAAGTTTAAAATTGGTTGAAAAGTGGATTTTCGGACGGCCATTCTGAAGAGAGTCCGTTCGATACCGGACACAAGCGTTCATCGATGAACGAACGAACCTGCGTATCTATTCAGAAAGACAGGCAAATATGAAGGATCGGGGCTTGGCACGTTTGTTGGCATCGGCAGCATGTCTGTTTGAGAACAAAATCCGGCAGAAAGTATAACGCAGAACCAATGGATAAAAAGTTAGTTAAGAAGAAGTGGACCTTAAAGCGTATAGCTACTTATGGCGGCATTTCTTTATTCGTAATTTTTGTAGGCTATCAATTAATATTTGCTGACCGTCGCAATACACTGAAGATCGAAAGAGACAAGGTTACCATTTCTGAAGTGAAACGCGGTGTATTCCAGGAGTGGATACCGCAAACCGGTACCATTGAACCCAGCCGGACAATCTACCTTGATGCAGTTGAAGGCGGAACGGTCAAACGCGTAGTAGCCGCCAGCGGTGCCATGCTGAAAAAAGGAGATGTTATTCTGGAGCTGAGCAACCTCAACCGCGAGTTGACTGTCTTACAGCAGGAAGCTCAGTTGAACCAAAGCATCAACGAATTGCGACAGACCCGTTTACAGATCTCGCGAAATGACCTTGAACAACGCCAGCGCCTGGCGCAGATCGATCAGCAGCTGCAGATACTGAGCCCGCAATTCGAGCGTGAGAAACAGTTATTTGAGAAGAAACTGATTTCCAAGCAGGCTTTCGAAAAGACGGAGGCTGACTATAAGTATAATAAGCAGCTCCGGGCGATCACGTACGAGGTGTTCAGGAACGACTCGCTTGACCGGCTGAGGCAGCTTCGCGATCTGAATTTCTCCGAAAGCAAGATGTCTCAAAGTCTCGAAAGTGCCGGAAAGATCCTGGACAACCTGGTCATTCGCGCGCCGATGGACGGACAGCTCTCCAGGCCGCAGATCGACCCCGGTCAGAATATTAACCAGGGTCAGCGCCTCGGCCAGGTGGACATTGTAGGCAGCTATCGCGTTCGGGTACCCATAGACGAGATATACCTGCCAAGGATTACCGAAGGGCTGCATGCGACGACGACTTTCAACAATAAGGATTACAGACTGGTGATTACATACAAGTATCCTACGGTACAAAGCGGGCGTTTCGAGGTGGACATGGATTTTGTCGGGGACGTACCGCCGGGAATACGCCGCGGGCAATCATTGCGGTTACGCATCGAACTCGGCCAGTCCTCTGAAGAGTTGCTGCTCCCGGTGGGAGGGTTTTACAAGGATACCGGTGGTAACTGGGTGTTTGTCCTCGTGGACGAAAATCAGGCCGAGCGTCGCGATATTAAGTTAGGACGCAAAAGCGGAAGTGAGTATTTTGAAGTGCTGGAAGGTCTGGAGCCGGGTGACAAGGTGATTACTTCATCATATGAAAACTTTGGTAACAGCGAGGTTCTTATCCTGAATTGACGTAACCGGGCATGAAATAAAGCGTCTGATGGCAGTAACTAAATCAGTGACACGGAGTAATAACGTACAACTATTCATATCATAAATGCGTCTTTAATCGTAATTCATAAACCAGCCATGATCAAACTAAAGAATCTCGAGAAAATCTACACTACTGAAGAAGTAGAAACAACGGCCCTCAACAACATCAACCTTGAAATCAAGGAAGGTGAATTTGTTGCCATCATGGGCCCTTCGGGTTGCGGAAAATCAACCTTGCTGAACATCCTGGGTCTGCTGGACAACCCTTCCGGCGGAGAGTATTTTTTCGGTGAACATGAAGTATCCAAATACTCCGAGCGCCAGCGCGCGCAACTGCGCAAAGGTTCAATCGGGTTCGTGTTCCAGAGTTTTAACCTCATTGACGAACTCACGGTTTTCGAAAACGTGGAGCTTCCGCTGTTGTACATGAAAGTGCCGGCCTCCGAAAGAAAGCAGCGCGTGGAAGAAGTTCTGGAGCGCATGAACATCATGCACCGGAGGAATCACTTTCCTCAACAACTTTCAGGTGGTCAGCAGCAACGGGTTGCGATTTCCCGCGCCATCGTTGCCAAACCCAAGGTAATACTGGCCGATGAACCGACCGGTAACCTTGACTCTGCGAATGGCGAAGAAGTGATGAAACTGTTGTCGCAACTGAACGAGGAGGGTACGACTATCGTGATGGTAACGCACTCACCCTACGATGCGAACTACGCACACCGCATCATTAACCTCTTCGATGGAAAGGTTGTAACCGAAAACATCAAAGAGCATTTTCATATTTAAGAATACATTCTCTTATCGTTATTGCTTAAAAAACAGCGGGTGATCGTGGCCGTCAACAGCCCGCTGTTTTTTCTTTTCTTCTATCAACGCGTTGACGTCGCCCTTTATCGAGATGGCGTAATTTCCTTGCGCATTTTCTTTGCCATAGTGCAACCTTGACCTCGCAATTTCAGTCTTATAGCCAGTACTAACCGGACCCCTCATGATTAAAAATTTCCTGCTTATCACGCTACGAAGCATGATGAAGAACAAGTTGTTCATCTTTATCAATGTTTTCGGACTTGCCATTGGCATTGGTTGCTGCATTGTCGCGTATTTCAACTGGGAACATGATGCATTTTTTGATTCACACCATGTCAACAGGGACGCGATCTATAGAGTGAGCGCGATCCGGGAATTTGAGGGGAAAACAAAAATTTACGGTTACGTATCCGTTCCGCTGGGAGAGGCCGTCCGCAGTAATATCGGGGATGTTGACAAAACCGCACGATTTTCCAGGTCCTGGTCGAACCTCAAAATCGAAGACAATCTCTTTCCCGGTGACCTGGCCTACGTCGACCCGGAATTCTTCGAAATGTTCTCGTTCGAGTTCATTTCCGGCCGGCCACAGGACCTCCAGGACAAATCAAAGATATTCCTGAGCGAAGAAATGGCGCAAAAATTATTCGGAACAACCGACGCCCTGGGCAAGTCACTCACCCAGGTTTTAGGCGAGACCTTAAAAGAATACCAGGTTGGCGGCGTGTTCAAAAAACAACCTTCCAATTCAAGTTTCAGCCGCCAGGCATATGCGAATTATGAGAATTTTTTCGATGACGCGAAGGATGTCAAAAAGGACGACTGGAAGAACTGGAATACGGTGTTTGTGGAGATCAGCGAGGCTAACCGGGTGGCTACTGCTCATAAGCAGCTTCAGGGCTACCGCGAGAACAACAATAAGGTAAGGGACGATTTCCAGGTGAAGGAATACGCATTGGACGCGTTTGTGGGAATGGCCCGTCGCGACAGCGATAACGATACATGGTCGGATACCCGGCGCGCAAGTCCGCCCGCCGCTGTTGTCGCACCCACCATCATGGCGGTGCTGGTTTTGCTTATCGCCTGCTTTAACATGACCAACACGTCCATCGCGATTTCATCGCGGCGCCTGAAAGAGATCGGCATCCGTAAAGTAATGGGTAGCCTGCGGGTACAGCTGATCGTACAATTTATCGGCGAGACGTTGTTCATTTGTTTTGTTGCACTGATTGTCGGCCTGTTTTTCGGAGAGATCCTGCTAATGTCGTGGAATTCGCTGTGGGGTGAAATGACGCTCACGTCGCACTACCTAGATAACCCCGGTTTTATCGTGTTCCTGGTTTCAATCCTC
>DASPJC010000044.1:0-4946 GCA_035628815.1 Ohtaekwangia sp.
ACACGGCCCTTCAGAAAGAATTCGGTGATAAGGTGACCCTTGCCGCCACCACCACCGATCTGAAAGCCAGGGCGTCCCGCGCTGATGCTATTGTTCTGGCAGTAGGTGAAATGCCCTATTCCGAAGGTTTCGGAAGTATAACGGACCTGAACCTGCCGGTGGACCAGATCGAACTGGTAAAGGCAGCGCAGGCTACCGGCAAGCCAGTCATACTCGTGCTGATCAGCGGAAGGCCCCGCATTATAACTTCGGTTTATCCAGGCTGCCGGGCAGCACTTTTTGCCGGCCTTCCTGGTTTCGAAGGTGCGCAGGCCATTGCCGAGATCATCAGCGGAAAAGTGAATCCCAGCGCAAAGATGAGTTTCAATTTTCCCTATGCCGTAAATCGACTGTTACCCCACAATCACAAGATCAGCGAAATTCTGCTGGCCCATGAAATTGAAAATCCGATCTCGCTTGTACCCTTTGGTTCAGGATTAAGCTACACCACTTTCCAGTATACTGATCTGGCGTTAAGCGATTCCCTGATTTCGACAGACGGGACGATCAAGGCGACGGTCACTGTAAAGAATACCGGTGATCGCGAAGGGAAGGAAGCAGTACTATGGTTCCTGCACGATGAAGTGGCCAGCATTTCGCGCCCTGTCCGCGATCTGAAGTATTATGAGAAAGACCTGATTAAGCCGGGGGAGTCCAGAACTTTTACTTTCACCATCGATCCGGCAGAACACCTCGCTTTTCCGGATCGGAAAGGGAAACGCATCCTGGAGGATGGCTACTATACGCTGATGGTAGGTGATTTGAAAGCCCGGTTTAAATTGCACCAGGCAGCAGCCCGGTAACGCAGCGGAGATTCCGGGTGAGGTTTGTTACCCACCCGGAATCTTATTTTACTGAAATTATGCGCCGACAACAATTTGCCGCGCGGGAATTTAATTATATTGCGAACCCGTAAAACGGGTAATTAGCTCAGCTGGTTTAGAGCACTACCTTGACAGGGTAGGGGTCACAGGTTCGAATCCTGTATTACCCACTTCTTTTTTTCAATCCACCCTTCTTTTCATTCCCCAGATATCCCGGATAACAATATCCAGCATGAAGCGTTGGGAACGCTGAAGAATGAGTCCGCTATTCAGTGTGCCTAGCTGGTCAGCGGCATACGTCAGGTTAATGGAAGATTTATTGTCGAATACCGGAAAGGATAATCCGATTGAATATCCCCACAAGGGAAAATTATCGTTCTTCAATGCAAGCTGGTAATGCTGAAAATAAAAGCCGCTTCGCAAACCTATAACCGACCAGTAACTTGTTCCATCGGGATTTCCATGATAGGCATATCCGGCAGAGAATTTCCAGGTGTCACGGAAAGTGGTTTCATCGCCGGGAAAGATCGCATCGGTCCAGCGCGTATACTTTAAGTCAGCTGCGATCACAGAACGCTTTGCCTGTAAGCCCAATCCCAATCCCGCGGAGGGTGGCATGCGGTAATGGATCTCCTCACCGTTACTATGATAAAGTG
Source organism: Ohtaekwangia sp. (assembly GCA_035628815.1). Classification (GTDB taxonomy): domain Bacteria; phylum Bacteroidota; class Bacteroidia; order Cytophagales; family Cyclobacteriaceae; genus Ohtaekwangia. The sequence continues at coordinate 1,520 of DASPJC010000044.1, forward strand.
TGTCCCCGAGGTTATCATACAGGTCGCTGATTTGTTTCCCGGTAAACGACATGCCTGGGTCGGCGATCGCACCGATGACCAATGCGCGCTTTCCGATCGCGATCCTGTACTGCAGGCCGATGTCCAGTGAAAGTTTACGGACAACCGTTTTGTTTTCAAGTGTAAGTGAGCCGCCGGACAGGTCCACCGATTCGAACTGGCTGACAGACCCGAACCGGTAGGCCAGGTTGACGCCGAAGGAAAGATCGGGAAGCAATCGAAATGCATTTCCCAGGAAAACTTCCGAAACATTTCCGTTGCCCTCATAATGGTAAGCTGCGCTGGAAATGGCTCCCAGGTCCCGTTGCGCGGTAATGTCGTACGAAACACTACTGTATGGCGATAGCCCTGCAACGGCAGACCACCAGGGTTTGAACTTGAACCAGTAACTGAGGTTGCTTAACCCGCCGGAAGTATTGGACTCGGATAAATCATGGGTCCTGTACCGGTTGTTTTCAACGTAGGTACCCATTTCATAGATATGGCTGATGGGCGACGTGATCGATCCGTACGATGCCGGGTTCCGGAGATTAAGATGGAATGGATCCTGGATACCGATGCCCGTTCCACCGAGACTTCGGTTGAAAGAGGAACTTCGCGCATGCGTGAAACCAATCCCATAAATCGAGTACGGCGAGCTGTAGATCTCCTGCGCGGAAAGTGTTGGTAAAATCAGGAACATCAGGGCGATGCCGGGTAAATAAATTTTTGAAATCATAGTCCGCGGAAAATTAAGCGTTGTCTTGGGGATGCATGCGAAGGAGTAGACCACCCGTTGTAATCCGCCGACAGGACGGGCTGTTAGTCCTCCCTGAACCGAAATTTCATCAGATGACCTATCAAATCCACCCAGGGTATTTTATCCTGCTGATAGCCGAGGTGGTCGCCGGATTCCCCGCAGTTGTCTAATCTTGTTGAAGGCTGTGCGGGGGGCGTATTTCTTTGTCGCATAACCTGAAGTATGCGCCGTATTATTGTGATTCTTTCTGTCGCTGTGAGTGCCTGCACCGTGGACTCTTCGGAGATAGGATCCGATTTCTTCAACGGAAGCGCACTTGATTTTTCGGTGATCGATTCTGCAACGCTCACACTGTCTACAGTTTCGTTCGACCGGACCGTTACCGGTAATGGTGACCGGATCCTGGTGGGCACAAAGCTTGACGACAAACTGGGGCGGATAACAGCCTCCGCTTTCTTCGAGGTTGGCCTGGCCGGCAATACGCTTCCCGAAAATAATATTGTTTATGAATCGTGCGCACTCGTCTTTCATTACGACGGCTACAGTTACTACGATACCGCCGATTACCTCACCTTTCGAGCGTACCGGCTTAATGAAACTATTGAGAAAGAAGAAGGCTATATGTACGCCGACAACTGGTTTGATTATTATCCCCATGTGCTGGGTGAGCTGTCCTTCAGACCCAGGCCACACCAAGACGATTCCGTAGCAATTATGCTTGACGATCTTTTCGGAAAGGATCTTTTTAATAAGTTCAGCGATCGCGCGGAGGTGGTGAGCAGTCAAACGGAATTTCTTGAATACCTCAAAGGCTTTGCCGTCATTCCCGATACCGCTGCGACGGGAAGTTTGATCGGCTTTTTGCCGGAGGCTGAGTTCCGCATTTATTTCATCGATAATAATGAAGTTCCGGCTGTTAAAAAATATCTTTCTTTTCCCGTAAACAACAGCGATCCTGTGTACTTCACCAGTATCACCACCGATCGCGCACAGACAAAACTTGATGATCTGCCGGATCCTGCGGATCATTTACCCGCCGCGTTCACGGACAATATCGCTTATCTGCAATCCGGTGCCGGGCTTGCGTTGCGGATAGACATTCCTTACCTGCGCGACCTGAAGCAAATCGAAAATTTTTACGTTGTCCAGGCCGTGCTGGAGATCTATCCGGTCCGCGGCACTGCCGGTCCGCTTACGCCGCTCCCGCAAACAATGGTGGTCTATCCTGCTGACGGACGAAACACGATGTACGCTGAATATCCAGCCGACGCCTTTCTCGTCGTCGATAACGCGCTGGGACGCGATACTTACTACTATCTCAACATCACGGATTTTGTCAGGGCACAGATGGCGCTTGAGCAGCACAATGGGAACGGGCTGATATTCACGACCGAAGATTTTAACCTTTCCGCTGACAGGCTATATGCCGCCGCCCCAGGCTCCGGTTACCAGACCCGGGTGAAAATTTTTTACACAACAGTAAACACCTCACAATGAAATATCGAAACAGAATTTTTGCGATCACGTTTTTGGGTGCGGCTTTGGCACTTGTTCAGGGATGTAACAGCAGCGAAGATGAAACCAGCACCGTTGGAAACTGGACCCGGACTACACCCTTCAAAGGCCGGCCGCGTTCGGGTGCGATCGCTTTTACCATCGGCGACAAAGCGTTTGTGGGATTGGGTTATGATGGCGACGAATACCTTCCGGATTTTTACGTGTACGATGTGAATTCCGGTTATTGGGAGTCGCAGCAATCTTTTCCCGGAATATTGCGGGAGCGGGCGGTGGCCTTCAGCATCAATGGCAAAGGCTACGTTGGATTGGGATACAACCGGGACCTGGACGAAGAAGAACTCGCGGATTTCTGGGAGTATGATCCCGCGGCGCAGGAAGGTGCGCAGTGGAAACAGGTCGCCAGTTTTGAAGGAACGGCGCGGTACAATGCGATCGGTTTTGCGCTGGGTGCCCGTGGATATGTCGGAACAGGATATGATGGTGATAATTACAACAGCGATTTCTGGTCGTACGATCCCGTGAGCAACGACTGGGAGGAGATCAAGAGTTATCCGGGCGAAAAAATCGAAGGTGGCCTTGCGTTTGTGATCGGCAGTAAGGCGTATATCTGCACCGGCCGTAACAACGGGTTGCACACGAATGACTTCTGGGAATTCGATCCTGAAACCATTAATTGGACGAAACGCACACCCGATGATGAGGAGGCATATTATGACGATTTCAAACTCGCCGTTCAGCGGCATGATGCTGTCGCGTTAACCATCAACAATAAGGCGTATCTCACCGGGGGCATCGCGGCCAGCGGTGCTGTGGTCAGGACAGTATATGAATTCGATCCGTCGAGCCTGGCGTGGGACGAGCGGACTTCATTCGAAGGCTCCGCCCGCAGCATGGCCGTTGCGTTTGTGATCGGTAACGATGCTTTCGTAGGCACTGGCCAGAATGGTACAAGCCGGTTTGATGACTTGTGGCAATTCAAGCCGGATGAATTGTACGATGAAAATGATTAGCCGCGGCGGATAAACTATTTTGTTGTTTCATGCATCAGGGATAAGTGTGCAAGAGGCGGGTTAATCGCTGTGCAATAAGGGCAGAGGATGTTCAGCAAGGCATTGGTCAATAAGGTCCTGG
>DASPJC010000045.1:0-3017 GCA_035628815.1 Ohtaekwangia sp.
AAGTTTCTGACATCTATACGCATAATCTTTTGCCGGCTGTCACACCCGACGCGTCGCTCAAAGATGTTATTCTGGAAATATCCACGAAGCGGCTTGGTTGTACTGCCGTAGTCGATGATGGGAATATATTATTGGGAATCATCACCGACGGTGACCTGCGTCGCATGCTTCAAAAGGATTTCGACCTCACGGGCGTCAAAGCCAAGGATATTATGACCCGCCAGCCCAAAAGCATCGAAAAAAGTGAATATGCTGTAAAAGCCTTACATCAAATGCAGGAGGCCAATATTACCCAGCTGGTCGTGATGGACGACAAGAAAGTCGCCGGTTTCATTCACCTGCACGACCTGCTGAAAGAAGGAATTGTTTAAAATTTCCGAAATTACTTTTAAAAAATTTGGTGACATTCGTCTTTTGCAGAATGTCTTACGTCTAAAAACCCAAATGAATAAAAATCTATATGTAGTCCTTATGGCTGGCGGCGTAGGCGTACGTTTCTGGCCGTACAGCCGGAATTCAAAGCCAAAACAGTTTCTGGACGTACTCGGGACGGGGAAAACGCTTTTACAATCGACGCTCGACAGGTTTTTACCGATATGCCCCCCGGAAAACATCTTCGTTGTTACGCATGAAGAACACGTCGCCCTGGTGCGTGAACAGCTTCCTCAGCTGGGAGCTGACCAGGTGCTGGGGGAACCCATGCGCAAAAACACCACCGCCTGTATTGCCTACGCCAGTTACAAGATCGCGCTGCGCAACAACGATGCGGTCATCGTCGTCACACCTGCCGACCACCTGATCCTGAAGGAGGACGAATTCCAGGATGTCATCAAAAAAGCATCGGAGCAGGCCAAAAGCCAGGACAAGCTGATCACGCTTGGTATTACGCCCACCCGCCCGGAAACAGGGTATGGCTATATTCAATATCACACGGAGAAAAGCTTTGCAAAACGGGTAAAGACTTTTACCGAAAAACCTGAACTCTCACTCGCGAAAAAATTCCTGGAAAGCGGCGACTTTGTCTGGAACTCAGGGATTTTTATCTGGGGTGTCCAGGCGATCATAAAGGCCATCCAGCAATACCTTCCCGAAATGGCCGAGGTCTTTGAGGAACAGGTGAAGCCGAAATTAGATACACTGGAAGAACGCGAGGCCATCCACTCGGCGTACTCGCAATGCAAAAGCATTTCAATCGACTACGGCGTCATGGAAAAAGCACAGAATGTATTCGTTTGTCTGGGCAACTTTACCTGGTCTGACCTGGGATCATGGGGTTCCATCCACGAAATATCCGCCAAAGACGAGAACAACAATGTGGTGAATGCCAACGCGCTGACATACGACACCCGCAATTGCATCATCAAGGGATCGCCGGATAAACTGATCGTGGTACAGGGACTGAACGGGTACCTCGTGGGAGAATTCGGAAATGTCGTGATCGTTTGTGAAAAAGACCGCGAAGAACAATTCCGTCGTTTTGTTAACGACGTCAAGGCGCGGCCCGCTTCCAATGAATTTTTATAATACGTCGACTTACGATCTGTTTGTTATTCCCAGAGCCTGGAAGGATAGGCGCCCGAATCGATGAATTCTTTTATCCGCGCGGATACAGCTTCCTTGTCTTCCTTGTAGGTCACGCCAAACCATACCGTTCCGCCGCCCAATACTTTAATTTTTCCCTTGCCCGTTTTGATCATTTCATTGGCGATCAAAGGAATGTAGAACTCCGCCTTGATGTTCTCATGGTTGCGCGCGAGGAAATCGTCGAACATCGCTGAAGCAAATGCGAACACAGACGGATCGAAGCCCCAGAAGTTCATGGAAGTCGGTGCATCGGGACTTAATACCAGGTCGCCGTCTTTTTCTTTAGCGATGATCTTTCCATCTTCTTTCACGATGGTCGTACGTTCAATCACCGACTTGAGAAATCCGTCCTTATCGGTCTCGCCGACACCGCGCGAAACACTACCATGCGCTGACAACACATTCTTCAACTGGTATCCGATCATGGCGTGGGAACCCGTGCTGTCAGTATTAAAGAATTCGCTGACTGCGGCAAATGCATCGCGACCGTAAAAGTCATCGGCATTGATGGCGACAAACGGTTCGTGAATGACCTCCCTGGCGCAGAGTACCGCGTGACCGGTCCCCCACGGTTTAACCCGCTCGGGACTCATGTATTGCGGCGGTACCAACTTGTCGATCGATTGAACGACATACTCGACTTTGACCTTTCCTTCCAGCCGGGGTTGAAATTTTTCCTTAACAATGTCGAGGATCTCTTCACGCACAACGAACACCACTTTGCTGAAGCCCGTCCGCACGGCGTCAAAAAGCGAGTAATCCATGATCGTTTCGCCGTTCGGGCCGAAGCCATCGATCTGTTTGATACCACCGTAACGGCTTCCCATTCCGGCAGCCAGCACTAACAATGTGAGATTTTTACGTGTGCGATTTGGTGTGTCCATTATGTTTTACTTTATTTAGCTTGTGTTTGCGCCAACATTTGCCTGATTCTAATGTTTTTCCTGAATACCAAGTCCCGGAATCTGAAAATGCTGCGCAAATTAAAGGATTACCTGGAAATCTGCGCGTGTGAAAAGGCACAACAATTTTTCGTTTTGCCTTAACGCCCCGGCCTAAACCCATAACCAACCAACATGAGCGATCAAAAACAGTCGTACCTGGTGCCAATGATCATTATTGGTGCCCTCTTTTTCATTTTCGGTTTTGTGACATGGCTAAACGGGCCACTCATATTTTTTGCGAAATACGCGTTCAATCTCACGACCGACTCCGAAGCGTTCTGGGTTACGTTCTCCTTCTACATGGCTTTCTTTTTCCTGGCGCTTCCCTCTTCGTGGATACTGGAGAAGACCGGCATGAAAAAAGGTATGGCCCTGGGATTACTGGTCATGGCGGTCGGCACCTTCCTGTTCGGTCATTTCGCAACAGCCCGCAATTACCCGCTTTCGCTTCTTGGACTTTTCGTCATAGGCTCAGGGCTAACGTTGCTT
>DASPJC010000046.1:0-7866 GCA_035628815.1 Ohtaekwangia sp.
ATGATGATGGCATTGGATTTTAACTCATTTAACGACTTGGAGTGCTCCGCCGATTTTACAAACACCAGCATATTGGTCTCAATTTCACGCGCAAGCTCTTTGGAGGTAATTTCCATCTGGTGATACAACGGATACTTGTAAAAAAGATACGTCGCCGAAATGGCCATGGGACTGTCGATGTACACGGGTACGTCAGGAATCTTGTCATCCCTCATGAGCTGGCGCAAGTGATACAATAATCCCTGCGTTCTTCCCACGGCGAAAGCGGGAATCACCAGAACGCCACCGCGGGCAAATGTTTCTGCCATGATCCGTTTAAGGTCAGGGGTCGGATCGATGGCCGGATTCGTTTTGTTTCCATACGTTGATTCAACGATAAGGATATCTGCGTCTGTAATCGCTGCCGGCGCTTTCATCATTACCTGGTTGTAACGACCGACATCACCCGAGAATACGATTTTTTTAGTCTGAATATCACCGCGGATAAACACTTCGGTGATCGCAGAACCGAGCAGATGGCCTGCGTCATGGAAAACGATCTCAACACGTTCGTGAATCCGGGCCCGCTCCTGGTAGCCGGTGGTCTTAAAAAGCAGGAAAGACGATTTGGCATCCTCCTGGGTATACAACGGTTTCGGATGTTCGTGTTTGGAATAACCCTTCTTTGCCGCAAATGCAGCTTCCTCCTCCTGAAGTTTCGCTGAATCGAGGAGCATGATCTCCATGAGCTCCGCCGTGGGCTGGGTGCAATACACCGGTCCCGAGAAACCCTCTTTCACCAGCTTCGGAAGGTAGCCGGTGTGATCAATGTGCGCGTGACTGATCACAACGGCATGAATGCTGGCCGGATCCACCGGAAACTCGTCCCGGTTCCGAAGGCGCAGTGGCTTCAATCCCTGGAAGAGACCGCAATCGAACAAGAAGCGAAATCCATCAATGTCGATCAGGTAGCGGGAGCCCGTTACGCTTTTGGCCGCCCCCAGGAATTTTATTCGTACGTCCATGGTCTTTATTTACATGCCTACCGGTTTATCACAAAATCATTAAAACCTTTCAGCGTGCTTTCCTTAATCTCTATTTTTTCAACACGTGCCTGCCGCGGACCCCTTGCACACCAGGCAGCGAAATCCTTCAGTACACGCTCTTCCGCTTCGGCCTCGATATACACGCGACCATCGGGCTCGTTGCGCACGAATCCCTTTACACCAAGTGTGTCTGCTTTTTCCTTTGTCGAGGCGCGAAAAAAAACACCCTGCACTGTACCGGAAATCAACAAGGAATAATGCTTGTTCATAATTCAGCCGCTATCACTCCAAATTAAAAGGTTAATGGGTGTGAAGCAACAAACAGGATACAATCTTACGATGACGGCCTTGCGTAATTTCGATATTCACGAATCCAATGATACAGGCCAAAAGCGGCGATGATCGTAAAAATGAGATAAAGGAAACTGTAGAATTTAATATCCCGGATGAAGTAAAGATACGTTGCCAGCATGTCGACAATAATCCATACTATCCAGCTTTCTATTTTCTTCTGGATCACATAAAAAGTTGTCACGATGCTCATTACCGTTATAAAAGAATCGAGAAAAGGTGCGGCACTTGGCTTTGTGAAGATGACAGGAAAAAGTTCATGAAGACTGCGGGCAAAAAATCCCAACGCAATGGTTCCGCTGAATCCGACAACGCAGAGCAGCAGGATCTGGGCTGGTTTCATAAAACTCACCCTGAGTTCGCGCTTTTTATTCTCCTCGCCGGGTTTGGGATGGGCCCAGCGCCACCAACCCCAGAGGTTTGTTACGAAAAAGAACATCTGCAGGAACATATCCGGATAGAGCTGCACCTGGAAGAAGAGAAAAAACGAAAGGATGACGTTGATGATCCCGATGGGCCAGTACCAGATATTGCCGAAGGCGGACAGTGTGATCGCGGTAACGCCGGAAAGCCAGCCGAAAAATTCAAGGTAACTTACGGGGTAATTCCAGACCGTAAAAAAAATGTTGTCGATATCGAAAAAATTCATTCTTCAGTTTTCATAGCAAAGTTGATCGCATAATCTGTTGGCGCCACCCACGAAAATCATTTCCAAAGATCTCCTCCGCTCCTACTTAGGGGATGCCCGCTGCAGACTGGAAACTTATGCAGCGAAAAATAAACTTTCCTTCAAAGAAGAGGACGACTTTCTAAAAATAATGCCCTATTACCGGCAAATCTTGACTGACTAAAGCTTAATACAAACATTCCGGGTATCTGTAAAAAACTTCAACGCGTCCCATCCCCCCTCTCGTCCCACCCCGGACTGCTTCATTCCTCCGAAAGGTGTTCGCAGGTCCCGGAAAAGCCAGCAATTCACCCAGATGATACCACTCTTCACTTTCGAAGACACCCGATGCGCCCGCTTAAGATTCTCCGTCCAGATGGTAGCCGACAAACCATACGGCGTGCTGTTCGCGTATCCGATCACTTCCTCCTCATCGTCGAATGGCATGATCGTCACCACCGGACCGAAAATTTCCTCCTGGTTCGTACGGCACCGATGATCTAATCCTGTTATTACCGTAGGCTCGATAAAATAACCATCCGCACAACGACCCGCTATCCTGACCTGCCGCCCCCCGGTCAAAACCTTACCGCCTTCGCGTATAGCGAGGTCGATATATGAAAGTACTTTCTTCATATGTGCGTCAGAAACCAATGCGCCGATTTTTGTGCTGTTTTCAAGGGGATCTCCAATGGTAAGCGTCTTCGTGCGTTTGACAAACGCTTCTACAAAAGCGTCGTAAATGTTCCGTTCGACAAAGATCCGCGACCCGCATAAACAGATCTCGCCCTGGTTGGAGAAGGAAGAAAGAAGAGACGTCGCAATCGCCTGCTCGAAATCACAATCCCCAAAAATGATGTTAGGATTCTTTCCCCCCAGTTCCAGGGAAAGTCGTTTGAACATGGGCGCCGCTGTTGCCGCTATCGTTTTGCCGGTGACGGTACCACCCGTGAACGAAATGACAGGAATATCAGGGTGCTCGATGATTGCCTGGCCGGCCTTTGCGCCCAGTCCATGGATAATATTCAGCACACCTTTGGGAAGTCCTGCTTCGATGCAAATCTGCGAAAACAGATAGGCGGTCATGGGCGTGAGTTCCGAAGGCTTAGCCACCACGGTACATCCGGCCGCTAACGCAGGGGCGATCTTCCAGGTAAACAGATATAGCGGAAGATTCCAGGGCGAAATACATCCTGCTACACCGGCCGGTGAATGCGACGTATAATTGATGGCGTCCCCATCGGTAATGTGCGCCTCGCTGGCGAAGTGTATGGCCGCCGTTGCAAAAAAACGCATATTGGCCGACGCGCGTGGAATATCGACGGTCCTGGCAAGTTTTACCGGCTTGCCATTATCAACACTTTCCGCAGCCGCCAGGGCATCGAGGTCGCGATCAATGAACGCTGCAATTTTCAGCAGGATGTCAGACCGTCTTTCCGTCGGCATCGTTGACCATCCCTCAAACGCAGCAGCAGCCGCCGCCGTGGCGTGCGATACATCCCGTTCATCCGAATCGGGAATAAGACTGTACACCTTTCCTTCTGCAGGATTATAATTATTGAGGTATTGTCCCGACTGCGGGACAACCAGTTCGCCATCAATGTAGTTCTGTATTTTCTGCATCCTGTTTGGAAATATATCTAAGAGCTTAGCCGAAAACCCGGAACTACAACGAGCCGGTTCTTCCGCCGTCGACGGGCACGTTGATACCGTTGATATATCCCGCCGCGGGAGAAGCGAGGAACGCAATTGCAGCGGCGACCTCATGCGGTTCAGAAATTCTGCCCGCGGGAATTTCATCGATCATTTCCTGTTTTGCTTTTTCGTAACTGACGCCGGACTTTTCCGCCTTTGTTCGCAGGATGGATTCAAGACGGCCTGTCATGGTCGCCCCCGGCAATACATTGTTTACTGTAATGCCAAAAGGTCCCAGTTCTGTAGAAAGCGTCTTCGACCAGTTTGCCACCGCACCCCGGATGGTATTCGAGACACCGAGCCCTTTGATCGGAATTTTTACGGACGTTGATATCACATTGATGATCCTTCCGTATCCTTCTTTCTTCATACCCGGCACCAACGCCTGTGCCAGCATCTGATTACACAACAGGTGGCTGGAGAAAGCTTTTACATAATCCTCCGGTGAAGCTGCGATCGCCTGCCCGGCCGGGGGGCCACCTGTATTGTTTACCAGGATGTGTGCGGTATCGCGCGAAGCAAATTCCGATATCTTGTCCATGAGATTATCAGGGAAATCAAAATCAACCACGATATAGTTGTGAACCTGTCCGGCAGCTTTCTGCAGACCGGCGATTACTTCCTTAAGTTTCAGTTCATTCCTGGCAACCAGTGTCACACCGGCTCCCAGCAATGCGAGCTCCGCCGCGGCAGCTTTTCCAATACCTTGCGTGCTTCCACAAACTACAGCCCGCTTCCCTTTAAGATCTAAATCCATACTTCGTTCGCAAATCTTTAGTAATTTTAGTCAAAATAATACAGCATTTTACTATTCACGCATTCATCATTCCCACACACCACACCGTACCACACCCATCCCCGTACACACCCTCCTCACCCACACCCTATTCACTCATTCTTACTATTCAAGTATTCGACCATTATTTTTCATTCACTCATTTACTCATTCCATCATTTACGCGTTAAACTATGCCTATCCGCAGACCTTTCAACCTAAAAGCCTGGATCAGCGAGAACCGCGAGCTGCTGAAGCCGCCTGTTGGTAATAAGAATTTATATGCTGACGCGGGGGACTATATTGTCATGATCGTCGGCGGTCCTAATGCCCGTAAAGATTTTCATTACAACGAGACCGAAGAACTGTTTTACCAGCTGGAGGGCGATATCAATGTGCGCATCCAGGAAGATGGTAAACCGGTTGATATTGCGATAAAGGAAGGCGATATGTTCCTGCTTCCTGCCGGGGTGCCGCACCGCCCGGAAAGACCTGCCAATTCGATCGGGCTGGTGATCGAAACGAAACGCCCGGAAAAAGACATTGAGGATGGGTTAATCTGGTATTGCGAACAGTGCAATACCAAACTTCATGAATACCGTTTCCACCTCGACAATATCGAAAAGGATTTTCTCCCGCGCTTTCGGGAATTTTACGGATCGAAGGAGCTGAGAACATGTAAGCAATGCGGTACGGTAATGGAAGCTGATCCGCGATTTGTGTAGCCTGTCACCCGCGTTGTATAAAGATTAATGAGAATAGAAAAACCGCTGGACAAGCAGCGAATAACATGATCAAGGGCCGTGCATACTATTCCACTCCCGTCGGAGATTTAATGATCGAGTCGGAGGACGACGCCATTAGTACTGTTCATTTTGTGAAAGAAACGCGGATGGATGAATTTCCCACCGCCGCTACTGACCAATGTATTGAAGAACTTCAGGAATATTTTTTTAAAGGCAGGAAATTTTTTACCGTAGAACTCAGGTTAAAGGGAAGCGAGTTTCAGAAAAAGGTCTGGAATGAGTTGCTTTCAATACCTTACGGGAAAACTGTTTCCTATGAGGCGATTGCCGTGAAGATCGGGGACATCAAGTCTATTCGCGCGGTCGGGCTGGCCAACGGGCAGAACAATATTGCGATTATTGTGCCTTGTCACCGGGTGATCGGCAAGAACGGCGACCTGGTTGGATATGGCGGCGGGATGGTTAACAAGGAGTGGCTTCTGCACCATGAAGGCGCCATGCTCAAACAACTTTCGTTATTTTAGCGTTTTGACCGCGATAGCGTACGTTAACGAAGACCATTCATGAAATTTCAAAACGCGCTGCAGTTTGCAAAAAAACTTGACCAGAAAGATCCGCTTCGAAACTTTCGTGCTCAGTTTCACATTCCAAAAATCAACGGCAAGCAGTGCATTTACCTGATCGGTAATTCGCTCGGGCTGCAACCAAAGTCTGCTAAAAAATTTATCCTCGAAGAACTGGAGGACTGGGCAACGCTCGGCGGCGAAGGCCATACCGGTGCACGCCGACCCTGGATCGACTATCACAAAAATTCCAAGGCAGCGCTTGCCGGCATTGTTGGTGCCAAACCATCCGAGGTGGTGGCGATGAATCAGCTTACCGTCAACCTGCACCTGATGCTGGTTTCATTTTACCGGCCGACCTCTGAACGGTACAAGATCATCACAGAGGCCGGTGCTTTTTCGTCAGACCAGTATGCGTTCGACTCGCAGATCCGGTTTCATGGTTTGAACCCGGAGAAAACGCTGATCGAGCTGAAGCCACGGGAGGAGGAGTACTTTTTACGTACGGAAGATATTTTAAGATCAATCGAAGAAAATGGCCGGGAGGTCGCGCTGATTATTTTCGGGGGCGTGCAATACTATACCGGGCAGTTCTTCGACATCAAAACAATAACGGGAGCGGCCCACGCCGTCGGTGCGGTCGCGGGATATGACCTGGCGCATGCGGTCGGCAACGTGCCCCTTGATCTTCACCATGACGATGTCGACTTCGCGGTGTGGTGCAGCTATAAGTATCTGAATTCCGGCCCCGGTGCAGTAGCCGGCGCTTTCGTGCACGAACGGTACGCGAACCGCCCGGACCTCCCGCGTTTTGAAGGGTGGTGGGGCCATGATGAAAAAGAGCGCTTCGAAATGAAGAAAGGTTTTAAACCGATGCCCGGCGTCGATGGCTGGCAGGTTTCCAATGTGCCGATTCTCCAAAGCGCTGCACATCTCGCTTCGCTGGAGATCTTCCGCAAAGCCGGTATGAAGGCAATCCGGAAAAAAAGCATAGCCCTGACCGGATACCTTGAATACCTGTTGAAAGAAATCGACCCCCTGGGAAATTTTTTCAGGATTATCACACCGACAGATGAGTCCGCGCGCGGTTGTCAGTTGTCGCTGTTGATGAAGAAAGATGGCGAAAAGGTTTTTTCAGCGCTTGCCAACGCCGGCATCGTGACCGACTGGCGGGAACCCAACGTCATCCGGGTCGCCCCGGCGCCGTTGTACAATACCTTTGAAGAAGTTTTCAGGTTCGGAAATGTTGTAAGCAAGATACTGCGGTGATTATGGCCCCATCGCTAAAAATATGACCGTTGATTTTACACATTTCAAGCTTTCAAAAGAGATTCCTGGAAATGCGGATGACCTCCTGGTAACCGAACATTGGGACGATGGATGCAATGTTCCCCTGGAAGTAAATGGTTCATACCTACGGGTACATAAATCCCGGAATGTTTTATATTTCCTGGAGGTCGCACATCAGTCCTGCGAAATGGTTACCTCATTCGCGGAGACTTTTCAGAATGACTTTTTGTACGGCAACCGCCATGATCTCGAAAAAGTTTTCGGTTTTCTTGACCGCCAACTTCCCGAAGCGGAGCTCCTCATCCAGGCACAAACGCTGAAAGGAAATTTCATCGATACTTTCGAATACGGGCAAAGCCTCGTCATGATAAGCTGGTGACGAAGCGACAGGACTGTCACTGCGGGTTCAGCCGAAGCCACGACCATGTCGTTACTATTCTGTTTACGTTGCCAGAAAAATTATAAAACCATCCTCGCGCGGTTGGTTAGATATGAATTGTTTTTAGTTTTGGCTTCATGGGACGCGAAAAGCACATCGCTATTGTCGGCGCCGGACTCGTGGGTTCGCTGCTCGCCATCTACCTCCGCAAAAGGGGAAATACAGTAACGGTCTACGAGCGTCGACCGGACCCGCGCAGTGCCATTGTGGATGCCGGGAGGTCGATCAACCTGGCACTGAGCGCCCGCGGGCTGAAAGCACTGGAAGAAGTAGGGCTTGCAGGGCAGATCAGGAAGGCAGCCATTCCCATGGATG
>DASPJC010000047.1:0-13759 GCA_035628815.1 Ohtaekwangia sp.
CTGTATCAGATCCGTTGGGACGAGGCGGACGAGTCACCGGATGTGGAGGTTGATTCGCTGCTTGAACTTTCGGCGCGGTATGTATCGATGGTACACCTGCAGGGGCATTACCGCAGCCAGACACCGGAGCTGATCGATTTCTCCAATCGCTTCTTTTACGAGGGGAGATTGCAGTTGCTGCCCGACAGGAACGTCATCAACAGGGATATTCCTGGCCTGGAATACCGGCATGTACCCGGCATCTGGGAGGATCATACCAATGTTGTTGAGGCAGAGGCCGTGGTTAAACTCGTGCTGGAGCTTTTCCGGCTGCATCCTGGCAAGTCTGTTGGTGTGGTGACTTTCAATGCGCCGCAGCAGATGTTGATCCTTGATATGCTGGAAGCGGAGTGTCGCCAGGCGGGACAGGGTATTCCTGCATCTTTTTTTGTAAAGAACATTGAGAATGTTCAGGGCGATGAAAAAGACATTATCGTATTTTCTGTCGGCTACGCCCCGGATAAAAAAGGTAAGATGACCATGCAATTCGGTAGCCTCAACGTTGTGGGCGGCGAAAACAGGCTAAATGTGGCGGTAACCCGTGCCCGGGAAAAGGTAGTGGTGGTCACCAGTATTTTCCCAGAGCAGTTGAAAACGGCTGATCTGAAAAATGATGGCCCGCGGTACCTGCGGCAATACCTGGAATTTGTGCGCACCGTGCATGAGAAGCAATTCAGGCCTGAAACGCGGCAGCAGCTTGAAGTGAGCAGCGAATGGTACCTCACCAGGCACCTGCAGCAATGGGTCGGCGAACGCCTTCAGGGATACACTTTTGAGGCAGACGCCTTGCCCTATACGGACATCAGCATCCGCAACAGCCGACATTACCTGGGCGCCATACTGACGGACGATGCACGGTATTTCACCGCGTTATCTGTCAAGGATGCGCATGCGTATACCCCTGCGTTGCTCAATGCAAGGAGCTGGCGCTATCACATGATCTTCAGCCGGAATTTCTGGAAGGACCGCGACAAGATGGAGAGCGAATTGATGCGGTTCATCGGAAGCCAGGAATAACAAAAAAAGAAGCCGGGCATTTCTGCCCGACTTCAACTACAACCAGACGCCCTAAAAGAAAGATCAGTGGCCGTTCACGGTGGCGTATTCCGGAACGGATTTTACGGTTTTGATAATGCGCGCGGCGACTTTATACGGATCTGCAGATGAATTCGGTCTTCGGTCTTCCAGCCATCCCTTCCAGCCGTTTTCGACAGTGGCGATGGGAATGCGGATGGATGCGCCACGGTCGGACACACCATATGAAAATTTGTCGATGGATTGTGTCTCATGCTTGCCGGTGAGACGGAGGTGATTATCCGCACCGTAGACGGCGATATGTTCTTTTACACGCGGTGCAAAAGCCTGGCAGATTTCATCATACACGTCTTTCGATCCGCATGTTCTCAGCAACCCGTTTGAAAAGTTGGCGTGCATGCCGGAACCATTCCAGTCTGTTGCCCCCAGGGGTTTACAGTGCCAGTTGATGGCGACGCCATATTTTTCTGCGGTCCTTTCCAGGAGGTAGCGAGCCACCCAAACCTGGTCACCGGCTTCTTTGGCGCCCTTTGCAAAGATCTGGAACTCCCATTGTCCGGTAGCGACTTCAGCGTTGATGCCTTCTACATTGATGCCGGCTTCCAGGCAGAGGTCGAGATGCTCTTCGACAATCTCCCGGCCGAAAGCGTTTTTCGCGCCGACAGAGCAGTAGTAGGGTCCTTGAGGCCCCGGGTAACCGCGTTCAGGGAAACCCAGCGGTTTATCGGTTTCAGGGTTCCATAAAAAATACTCCTGTTCAAAACCAAACCAGAAATCGCGGTCGTTGTCTTCAATGAGTGCCCGACCGTTCGAGGGGTGTGGAGATCCATCCGGGCTCAATACTTCACACATCACGAGGTAGGCATTCTTGCGGCCAGGATCGGGAAATACGGCGACCGGTTTCAGCAAGCAGTCGGATGATCCGCCGGGCGCCTGTTCCGTGGAGCTCCCGTCGAATGACCAGCCGGGACATCCTTCCAGGGTTCCGTCGAAATCTCTTACGATCTTCGTTTTGCTGCGGAGGCTTTGTGTAGGTGTGTAACCGTCAAGCCAGATGTACTCCAGTTTTGTTTTTGACATAAGGCGAAATGATTTTGATATTAAAAATTTATTTTTTGTTACCGGGATGAAGTGTTCCATCCATCCCGGCATGAATTAAAATTTGTACACTGCAGCCAGTGTTAAAGAAGGCATCATATCCGTCGCCTCACCGTCTTTTTTCAGGAAAGAATCTTCAGAGGTCTTGTCCATCCGGATCTCAGGGATCAGCGTAAGGTCGCCTACCTTGTAATTTCCGGAAAGGGTCAGCGCGATAACATTTCCATCGCCCTCATCATCAAGTCCGAAGATTCCCAGGTGACCCTTCTTTATGGAGAAGTATTCGCCGCGTAATCCCAGCGAAAATGTTTCGGAAAGGGTAAGTTTAGGGTAGACTGCGAAGCCGACGAATGAAGTAGCATCGTTGCCCAGATCTTCAACATCATCACCGACAATCACTTCACCTTCCCCGACGGTCTGATAAGAGGCATTGAAGCCGAGGTAGAAGGTTTCGCTCAGGTTATAGCCTGTCGTTAGATCAACCTGGAACAGCGCGCCGGCGGATTCGTCACCGTCACCATCCACATCGGTATCAAGCTTACCGTCCTGGTCACCGTAAATGATATTCAGCCACACACCGCCTGCATCGGATGTTTTTCCAATCTGCGCGCCGATGGTATAGGTGTTCACAGGATTGAACTCCAGCATATCCGTTGGGTTCATCACGGACAGCTTACCGGTCAAACCATTGCCGAAATCAAAATCAGCTCTTAACCCGGTGTGTGTGAAAGGGCCGTAAGAGAAGAGGTAAGATGTGGAGTAATGAAAATTCACGGTCGGGGATATTACCTCGTACCCCAGGAACGTGTTAAACTGGCCGAGATTCAGCGTAACGGCATCGCTAAGCTTCAGGTAACCGTACATCTGGTTGATGATCCGTTGCCCTGTATAGGAGCCGACGCCGGGGCTGCCATTAAAAACGGCGTCTTGTCCTCTCGGACCGAACACCAGGTCAGCAACAAAGCCGGCCTTTTCTCCATTGTAGGAAGCGATCAGGTTAGCCATCCCCAAAGAGAACCCCTTCAGTTGGGCGAATGCGGAGGAAGGACCATAGGTCAGATCGCCCTCGCCGTTTGCCATGTAGGCGTTTCTGGTAGCCATGGAAGTCCGTGCATAGACATCGATCGATCCGGATAACGTGAAGGTTTTGGTCGAATCCTGGCTGAATGCGGAGGAAGAGATCAGCAGGGCGGCAAAAAGACTAAGACATATTTTTGTAATTGTTTTCATATTTTGGTTCCGTGTTTTTTTAACAATAAGCTAAGGTTATCCCGGTGGGGGTATCTCACACCTCCCCGGGATGCTTTAGTGAATTTGATCTACCCGGAAAGTGCTAAAGCGATCACGCTCCGTGTATTTTGCAATGGTATTTAAACAAAGCCCGGAACGACCCGGGCTTTTGTTTATCAGTTTAGGCTATTTCTTCTTTAAGACTTGTGAAATCTGAAGGGAACAGATTCTCGCCGTGCTGGCTGTAATCTGAGCCTACTTTCTTTTCTTCGGCGCTAACTTTCAGCGGAGAGATCAGGTCAGTGATCTTCAGCAACACCAATGAGCCGACGAATGTGAAGGCGACAACGATGACCAGCGCCAGCAGGTGAATAAAGATCAGGTTGGTCGTACCATCGATCAGTAAACCGTTACCCGTTGTGTTCGCACCGTTCACGGCTTGCGTAGCCAACAGGCCGGTCATGATCATACCAACGGCTCCGCCCACACCATGGCAGGGGAATACATCCAGTGTATCTTCGAGCGATGTTTTGCTTTTCCAATGCACCACGACATTGCTGATGATGGCGGCAAAAGTACCGATGAACAAACTGGAGGGTATGGTAACAAAGCCTGCGGCAGGAGTGATGGCAACAAGACCTACCACAGCGCCGATACAGAATCCGATGGCAGAAGGTTTTTTGCCGCGGGCGGCATCGAACAATATCCAGGCGAGACCAGCAGCAGCAGAAGCGGTGTTGGTTGTAGCAAACGCGGAGGCTGCAAGGGCTCCGGCGCTCAAGGCACTACCGGCGTTGAATCCAAACCATCCGAACCACAGCAAACCGGTTCCCAGCAGAACGAAGGGTACGTTCGCGGGAGAAATATGCGCTTTGGATTCACCTTTATTTCTCAGGTACATGGAGGCAGCAAGTGCCGCGAATCCAGCTGACATATGAACAACCGTTCCACCGGCGAAGTCAAGGACGCCAAGTTTGAACAAAAACCCTTCGGGATGCCATGTCCAGTGTGCGAGCGGAGCATAAATAAACAAGGAGAAGAGGATGATAAACAGGACATACGATTTGAAACGGATGCGTTCTGCGAAGGTACCGGTGATAAGCGCCGGGGTGATGATCGCGAATTTCAGCTGGAAGAAGGCGAAAAGCACCAGGGGAATGGTTCCGAAGAGCGGCGCATCGAGAACGTTGGAGAACATGAAGTATTTCATGGGGTCACCAACAAGACCGAGGCCGCCAATGTCATCGCCAAAAGCAAGGCTGAAGCCGACCACAATCCACAACACGCTGATAACGCCCATGGCAACGAAACTCTGTAACATCGTGGTGATGATGTTCTTGGTATCAATCATACCGCCATAGAAGTAAGCGAGGCCGGGGGTCATGAGCAAGACAAGGGCTGCTGCTGCCAGCATCCAGGCAACGTCGCCGGAATTCATTCCTTCCGTATTGATGGTGGTGGGAATGGCCGGCATGAATACCGCCATAAGGCTGATGGCGATAAGCACAATCAGGGGTACAATCGATTTTTTCATTTGGTTATAGTTTAAGGTTATAGGGTTTAAAATTACCTGTGGTGGTTAAAAAACATCACAATTTTTTAACAATAGGGTTAAAAATGAACCAGTTTTGAAAAAAAATCTACGGAAACGATTTAGGTATGGTGCTATTTTAACCGAAAACGTGTTTAAATTGAAAATATCGCAAAGATTTCGGCACCCCTCCCAAATTAATTTTTACCAAATCCGGATTTTCGCAATAACATTTTGAGTTTTCGTAAAAAACGCTGCAATAATTGGCTTCAAGCCCGCCTGGGCCTAGGCCTCGGGACTTAGGCCTTGGGACTTGGATTTGGGACTGGAACTTTGGACTTGCGACTTTGAACCTTGAACTTGATATTTGGCTTGCGTTGGCACCTGGTGAATTCGGCTCTGGGCCTTAGTAATTCTGCATAACTAATAAGTCCGTTGTTTAATAAAACCACTTTCCGTCAGCCAGCATCCAGCACCCAGCATCTTTTTTTGCAGATATTTTAAAGCGGTAGATGCCCTGAATATTTAATTATCAATCGCATCGCTGGAAGCTCGCAACGCGCCGTTATTTTTACTCCACCTCACAGCTATTTTTGCTGCACCTCAAACTATGATAAAACACATTGCACTTCTCCTCGTGGCCCTTGCCCATGCCCTGGTAGCCGATGGACAGGAAAAAGTAAAAAAAGCTCCCGAAATCAGCGAAGGGCAGGGTCCTTACAGCCAACTGATCATCCGCGGCGTCATGTTGATTGACGGCACCGGCGCACCCCCGGTCGGGCCGGCAGACATTGTTATTAAACAGAATCGGATTGTGGCTGTAAAAACGGTGGGCTACCCCGGCATTGCTATCGACGAAAACAAACGGCCTAAACTGGAAGATGGTGGCAAGGAGCTGGACTGTGAAGGCATGTACCTCATGCCGGGATTTATTGATATGCATGGTCATATCGGCGGGAACCAGGCGCCCATCGCCGAGTATGTATTTAAATTATGGATGGCTCACGGCATAACCACCATTCGTGAACCTTTATCGGGAAACGGACTGGAATGGACGATCGATCAGAAAGCGAAAAGCGCCAGAAATCTCATCACGGCACCGCGCATTTTTGCTTACACGGTATTCGGTCAGGGTAGTAAGGAACCTGTCAGTACGCCGGAACAGGCAATCGCATGGGTTGTGGAAAATAAAAACAAAGGAGCCGATGGAATAAAATTTTTCGGAGCACCGCCGGCGGTGATGGATGCCGCCCTCCGGAAAAACAAGGAACTGGGGCTGCGTTCCGCCTGTCATCATGCACAACTTGGCGTCGCACGATGGAATGCCCTGCACTCAGCCAGAGCCGGGTTAACGACACTTGAGCATTGGTATGGCTTGCCCGAAGCTTTGTTTACCGATCGCACGGTGCAGGATTATCCGCGGGACTATAACTACCAGGACGAGCAGCATCGTTTCAGCGCGGCGGGAAATCTCTGGAAGCAGGCCGCTCCACCATATTCCGAACACTGGAACAACGTCATGGATGAATTGCTGGCGCTTGATTTCACACTTGATCCTACTTTTAACATCTACGAAGCCAGCCGCGACCTTCACCGCGCCCGTCGTGCAGAATGGCATGAGGAGTACACCTTGCCGTCGCTTTGGGCATTCTATCAACCCAGTAAGATATCGCATGGCTCGTACTGGCATCACTGGGGTACGGAGGAAGAGGTCGCCTGGCGTGATAATTACAAATTGTGGATGACCTTTGTCAATGCGTATAAGAACCGGGGTGGTCGCGTGACGACGGGATCCGATTCCGGGTTTATATTTCAGTTGTATGGATTTGCCTATATCCGTGAGCTCGAGCTGCTGCGGGAAGCGGGGTTTCACCCGTTGGAGGTCATTCGTTCAGCAACGCTTTACGGCGCACAGGCGCTGGGGAAAGAAAAAGATCTCGGCTCGGTCGAGGTAGGCAAACTGGCGGACCTGGTTGTTGTTGAACACAATCCCCTGCAGAATTTCCAGGTGCTCTATGGCACGGGGGCCGTCCATCTTACAGACGACAACAAGGTTATCCGCGTGGGCGGTGTAAAGTATACGATTAAGGATGGGATTGTCTACGATGCCAAAAAATTACTGGCCGATGTCAAGAAAATCGTCGATGATGAAAAGAAGGCAAGCGGTTTCAAACTGAAACAGCCTGGCGTAGAATGAAGCGCGTTCGATAAACGGTTAGACGATACATTTTTTCCACCACCATTGAAAAACGATCAGTCCCCAGATCCTGGCGTGAATATCACCGGGATTGCCCGAAAACAGTTGCTTCTTTAACTTGTCGATGGTGGGATAATCGAAGATTTCCTGTTCGTGGATAAACTTCTCCGAGAGCAGATCATCGTTGATGAGGCTTTTCATTTCGCCGCGAAACCATTTTAACAGCGGGACCTCAAAACCTTTCTTGGGGCGGTTATATAATGCCCGCGGGAGGATGTCTTTATAGGCGTCCTGCAGGATACGCTTCCGGCTGTGTGCGTTAATCTTGTAACGTGAAGGCAGGCCGAAGACAAAATTAACAACGTCGACATCCAGGAAAGGTGTTCTTACCTCCAGGCCATTGGCCATGCTCATCATATCCACTTTTGTCAGCATGTCGTTCGGCAACACCAGCTGCATGTCGGTGAAAAGGACATCATTCATGTCCGCGTCTTCGGGCAAATGCTGCAGGATTTTCTTTTTACGGGGAACAGATTCGTTAAGCCACAGGTTCATCCGGAGGTCGGGGTGAAGCATCTGCAGCGCCTCATCCTTGTCTGCGAAGGTTGCCCACTGCCAATAGCGATCCCGTGCATTTCGTTTCATGCCTTCCGCAAAACGGGCCAGTTGCCGGACTTTATTGCTGAACGTACCATTCCTGGATCGCGGTAGTACCTTCCACAGGGGACCGAGCGCGCTGACGATATTTTCTTTCATGCCCGGATGCAGCGTCCGGTAAAATGCAGCGTGTTTATTGTAGCCCGCCAGCATTTCGTCCGCGCCATCACCCGATAGGGCTACCGTGGCGTGTTTGCGCGTCTCTTTGCTGAGGATGTACACCGCAAGCGCGGAGGAATCGGCAAAGGGTTCGTCTAGATAATTCAGGATGTCATGCAGGTGCCGGTAGAGGTCGTCGTTCCCAAGGGAGAAAACGGTGTGCTCCGTTTTGAGTTTTTTGGCGACCATCTGCGCATAATGCGTTTCGTCAAAGAACTTTTCGTCGCGGAAGCCAATGGAAAACGTGTGAAGATCAGTTTTGTGACGGCTGGCCAGGGCCGCAATAACAGATGAATCGATACCGCCGCTCAGGAACGATCCAAGGGGAACGTCGGCAACCAGTCTGCGTTGCACCGCCGCTTCCAGTGTATGGCTGAATACTTTTTTTGCTTCGTCGTATGGCATCGGATTGCGCTTCGCGGTTGCAGCATCATAGGGTATCCGGTAATACGACTGCACGTCCATACGCTGCCGGTGCAACGTTATGTAATCGCCCGGCAATAGTTTTTTAACGTTGAGAAATATGGTGTCGGGCGCCGGAATATAATTCAGCTGGAGGTAAAGGTATAGCGAGTTGTAATCGATATTCTTTTCCAGTCCATACTGCAGCATTGCCTTCATTTCTGACGCGAACAAAAACTTGTCATTGTCGAAGAGGTAATACAGTGGTTTGACGCCGAAACGGTCGCGGGCCAGGAACATGGTCTGTTCCTGAAGGTCGTAAATGCAAAACGCAAAGAACCCGTTCAGCTTGTTCAGGCACTTCTCCTTCTGATCGATAAAGAGTTTCAGCAGGACCTCGGTATCCGACGCCGTAGTAAAGCTGATACCCTTGTCCTCAAGTTCTTTTCTAAGTTCGCGGTAATTGAAGATTTCGCCATTAAAGACCAGGCAGTATCGCTTCGACTCATCCCACATCGGCTGATGAGCAATCGAACGCGTATCGATGATACACAACCTGCGATGGCCCAGCCCTACCCAGTCGTCCAGGTAAATGTCCTGGAAATCCGGGCCCCGTTTTTCGAGCGACATCGTCGCATTGGTAACGTGGATCTTGTGAATCTTTCCGACAAGGTTAAAGGCAAAGATACCGGTGATGCCGCACATGGTTTCAGTCTCAGGTGGATATTCCGGTGTAAGTTACGGCATTACAGTTTACACGAAAACCCGTTCATCAGGCGGAGCGGCATACTACCGCCGAAATAGGTCGTGACTACAGGGGCTTGATATAAATATTCTTAAACCAGACTTCATTGTTATGATCCTGAAGCGCGATATGCCCCTTGCCGGCAGACCCGTAGCCGGGGAAATCCTTCCATTTGGTTTCAGCCACACGCTTTTTCCAGTCCGCTGTCTGTAAATCGTATTCCACGACCTTTACGCCATTCAACCAGTGCTCCACGTGATTATGATTAACAACCAGCCTGGACGAATTCCACGTGCCGACTGCGTTTGATTTTCGTTCGGCCGGCGCCAGCATATCGTAATTCGCCCCGGTGAAATGAACATCTCTTACATCACCGGGGTACCCTTCGTCATCCAGGATCTGGTACTCGGGACCAGTAGCGTAGGGCTGATCGTATTCTTCGGTGACATGAAACATTACACCACTGTTGCCCTGAGGGGAGATCTTCCAGTCAAAAGCAAGTTCGAAATTCTCATACTGTTCCAGGGATATGAGGTCGGCGCGTTTGTTTTCAGCATTTTCTTTGAAGGGTTTGCAGTGCAGTGTGCCACCCGTTACTTCCCAGCTATCATTGTCAAGGTTCTTAAAAGTTCTCCACCCGTTTTTGCTGGTGCCGTCAAATAGCGATATCCATCCTTCTGACTGCTGCTGTTGCGTCAGCTGATTATCCGCGGCGGACACAAAGCGAGTCGAATCGGTGGCGGTTTGATTATCCATCTTCTTTGTCTGGCATGCGTAAAAAATCAGTGCCACGACGACAAGCGTAAAACCTTTGTTCATAGGACAGTTTAGTTTTGTGTTCATGTTCATTCGTGGCCGGCGGCCGGCGATTTACGGTTTCAGTTGCCCAAAAATCCAGACCTTTGTGAATGCGCCAATTCCCACACAATGGGTATCTTTTTTTTCATTGATGTTGGTAAGCGAGAAAACCTTGTAATCTTTTACCTGTATATTTTTATTGCTTACCCTGACATCCTGCTGGTCCGCTTTTCTATGCATAGCCTCCTGGTGCTTTTCCGGCGCAGGGTTCGTGAGATAGGCTACTGCGGCGATCAGAAACACCAGCACCAGTCGCAGGATCAGCTTCATCATCCTGAAAAGGAGGAACAAGGCCAGCGCCACGACAACAATGATAATAATGGTATTCATGATTCGAAGATCTTACCGGGATTAAGAATGCCGTGAGGATCAAAGGCTTTTTTAATGCCGCGCATCAGTGCAATATTAGCATCACCCATGGCAATGTGCATGTACGGCTTCTTGGCAATGCCGATACCGTGTTCGCCCGACAGCGTTCCGCCCAGGCTTACGGTGAGCCGGAAGATCTCGCCGATACCATCCATCACTTTGGTATCCCAGTCTGCGTCGCTGATGTCTTCTTTTAAAACGTTGATATGGAGATTGCCATCGCCCAGGTGCCCGTAACATACCGTGTTGAACCCGTAATGTTTGCCAATTTCCTTGATACCAACGATAAGACGGGGGAGATTTGCACGCGGTGCAACCACGTCTTCTGCTTTCGTCAGGGTATAGGCATTTACGGCCGGAGAGATATTTTCCCGGATTTTCCAAAGTTCTGCTTTCTGCGCCGCTGTATCCGCAAAAAGTATTTCGCCTACCTCGAATTTCTCCACCACATTCATGACGCGTTCCGCATCGCGCATCAGAACTTCATCTTCATTACCGTCCAGCTCGCACAACAGGTACGCATCCATGTTTTCAGGAAAGGGTGTTGTAACCTTTGCCGCGTATATTTTTTCGCAGTAGTCGATTGTTTTCAGTGCGGCTTCGCGTTCGAAAAACTCCATTCCGGAAGGGGTTACGCCCGCGATAAAGATGGCGGCAATAGCCCTGCAAGCCTCTTCATTGCTTGCAAACGGCATCAGCAGCAGCACGGATTTCGAAGGAAGGCCGCGGAGTTTGAATACAATTTTTGTAATGATCCCCAGTGTGCCTTCGCTGCCGCACATGAGCTGCGTGAGATTATAGCCGGTTGAATTCTTCAGCACGTTCGCGCCGGTCCAGATCACGTCGCCGGTCGGAAGCACGACTTCCAGGTTCAGCACGTAGTCGCGTGTAACGCCATACTTCACGGCTTTGGGCCCGCCGCTGTTTTCCGACACGTTACCCCCGATAAAGCAGGATCCACGGCTCGCGGGGTCGGGTGGGTAGAACAATCCTTTTTCACGCACCGCCTGCTGAAATACTTCCGTGATAACGCCCGGCTCTACTGTCGCCTGCAGGTTCAGCTCGTCAATGTGCAGGATCCTGTTAAAACGTTCCATCGAGATGACAATACCATTGCGGATGGGCAGTGCACCGCCACTGAGGCCTGTTCCGCCACCCCGGGGTGTAACCGGTATATGGTGTTCATGGCAAAGTTTCATGATCCGGCTGATTTCGTCCGTACTTCCCGGCTTGAGGACGACATCGGGCAGGAAGGAAAAGTCCTCGGTCTCGTCATGCGAATAATCATAACGCTTTTCAGCGTCCAGGATAAGGTGTTCACCGCCAACAATGGCCTCAAATTGGCTAATGAGGGTGGTGGAGACTTCTGTAAATGCCATGAAACTGATATATTTGAATACTTTTTAAACTATTATGAAGCAATTTTTTAACATCAAAATTAACGAAAAGCTTCTTCTTCACTTCCTTGTGGCGCCAATGCTTTTACTTTTATCGTGCGCTTCGCAAAAGCACGTAAGTGTCCGCGACCAGCAGGTGGACAAAGTTATCTCCACCGCAAGAAGCTTTATCGGAACGCCGTACCGCTATGGCGGAACCACCCGGTCCGGAATGGACTGCTCCGGTCTTCTCATGAACTCTTTCCACACCATTGACCTGTCGTTGCCCCGTAGTTCGGAAGCGCAAAGCAAGGTGGGCGAAGAGGTTAAAATGAGCGATCTTCAGCCGGGCGACCTGGTTTTTTTTGCAACCGGTAAGAAGAAGCGACAGATCACCCACGTTGGACTTGTAACCGAACGGAAGGGAAAGGATCATGTGAAGTTTATCCATGCTTCCAGTTCACTGGGGGTGGTGGAGACAAACCTCCTGGCGGAATACTATCAAAAGAGATTCCGGGTCGCACGCAGGGTGATCAATTAAAAGGTGTTGTTTGAAATGCGTTTCCGGGAAAAAGGGCCGGTTTTTATTGTTGTAAGATGAAAGTTACCATAGAAGAACAGTTTTTTACAGGCATCGATTTTACACACCATGCGCTTGCCCCTGGCGACTACGAGCGGTGTATTTTCCAAAACTGTAATTTTTCGGAAACAGACCTGGGCGGGATGATTTTTTCGGAGTGCACCTTCGGGGATTGCGATCTCAGTATGGCAAAATTGAAAAATGCTTCCTTCCGGGAGGTTATTTTCAAAGGATGCAAGCAACTGGGCTTGAGATTTGATGCATGCAATTCACTGTTGTTGTCGTTCAGTTTTGATTCCTGCGTGCTGGACTTTTCCTCCTTTTATAAACTGAAACTCAAAGGCACGCGTTTTAAGGCGTGCAGGCTCCATGATGTGGAATTCATTGAAACCGACTTGACGAAGGTTGTCTTCGATGACTGCGACCTGGATCGGGCTACTTTTGAAAATGCCGTATTGGAAGGCGCTGACTTCCGCACCGCGAACAATTTCAGGATTGATCCGGAAGTCAATCGTATGAAAAAGGCAAAATTTGCTGTCTCGAATGTTGCAGGCCTTCTTGATAAATACGAGATCGTAATCGAATAGACAATTTAAACATGGCCATGCTGCTGTGGCCACATGTCGCTTCAGACGTCCCTGTGCGCCGTGTGTTTGCTCGTGTCTTGCCGGCAAAACAAACCTGAATTTATTTCACTTAATTGCAGGGCGCAATGTAAATTCACCTTATGTCATCGCGAAGAAAATTCATCAGGCTTGCCGCCATGGGAACGGGGTTAACGCTCACCAACGGATTGGCCAGCGCAATTCCCGTGGGCGCCGGTGGTCCCATTGTTTTATCTACCTGGGATTTCGGTTTGCAGGCAAACGTGGAAGCATGGAAGATCTTATCGGCGGGAGGTCGCGCGCTCGACGCCGTGGAGGCTGGTGCCCGTGTGCCTGAAGCAGACCCGAAAGAAACGTCGGTCGGCCTTGGCGGATTGCCGGACCGCGACGGTAATGTCACCCTTGATGCCTGCATCATGGATGAACATGGCAACTGCGGTTCTGTAGCCTATCTGCAGCACATCGTTCATCCCATTTCGGTGGCACGACTCGTGATGGAAAAGACGCCGCATGTTATGCTCGCGGGCGAAGGCGCTCTTAAGTTCGCGCTGGCCAATGGTTTTAAAAAGGAAAAATTATTAACCGCCGAATCGGAAAAGGCCTGGAAAATATGGTTGAAGAAAGGTGAGTATAAACCGGTGGTCAACATCGAGAATCACGATACCATCGGGATCATTGCGCTCGATGCGAAGGGTAATTTGTCGGGAGCGTGTACCACCAGCGGTATGGCTTACAAGATGCACGGGAGAATCGGCGACTCGCCGGTCATCGGGGCCGGGTTGTATGTCGATAACGAAGTGGGCGCGGCGACGGCCACGGGAATGGGGGAGGAAGTCATCAGGATCGTTGGCTGTCACCTCGTGGTCGAGCTGATGCGC
>DASPJC010000048.1:0-16869 GCA_035628815.1 Ohtaekwangia sp.
CCTCAATCACCTTGTCAAGGTGCTCAAGGCCCGCGATCTTTTTATGAGGCAACGGCTCCGTTCGCGAATTGTAAAACTGGCGGTTTAGTATCGGAAATAAAGTGTCGTGTATCAACGTCGACTTTCCACTGCCGGAGACGCCGGTAATACAGGTCAGCGTGCCCAGTGGAATTTCAAGTGTTACATTTTTCAGGTTGTTGCCGGTGGCACCGCCCAATACGATCTTTTCGCCATTCCCTTTACGCCTTGCTTTTTTGTACTGGATCGCCAGCGAACCACTGAGATACTTTGACGTCGTGCTGTTGTTCTGAAGAAATGCCTTCGGTTCTCCCGCCGCGACCACATGCCCGCCATGCCGGCCGGCACCAGGACCAATGTCGAGAATATAATCCGACTCAAGCATCATATCCTTGTCGTGCTCTACAACGACCACGGAGTTGCCGATGTCGCGAAGATCTTTCAGTGCCTTGATGAGCTTTACATTATCCCGGGCATGCAAACCAATGCTGGGCTCGTCGAGAATGTACAGGACGCCTACCAGCTGCGTTCCGATCTGTGTGGCGAGCCGAATGCGCTGAGACTCACCACCGCTCAACGTGCGGATCGGCCGATTCAGATTCAGGTAATCAAGTCCTACATCCAGCAAAAATCCAATGCGCTTCCGGATCTCTTTCAATACTTCCGCCGCAATGATCTTTTGTTTTTCATTGATACGATCTTCAAGACCCCTGAACCATTGCTGCAATGCGTGAATATCAAGCATGGCCAGCGCCGCGATGTTCTTCCCATCAATGAGGAAGTGCAACGACTCCTTTTTCAGCCGCGTGCCATTGCACTCCGGACAGGTTTTGGTGATCGTGAAATCTTCCACCCATTTTTTGATGGATTCAGAACCTTCGTCGCGCTGCTTCTCCAGGAAATTGATAATGCCTTCGAATTTCGTGTTCCATTCCGTTCCTGGATATTTAACCGACGCGACGGCTACCGGTTCTTCGTCACCGTACAGCAAAACTTTTAAAACCTCTTTCGGGATATCCTTGATCGGTGTGGTCAGGGCCATTTTCCTGCGCTTTAAGATCGCTTCGATCTTTTTGAAGATCCAGATGTCACGGTATTCGCCTAACGGCAAAATGCCGCCCCGGCTGATGCTCAGTTTTTTATCGGGGATAACGGATTCCTCCGTGATCTCTTCGATAACACCAAGTCCGTTGCAGGAAGGACATGCACCGTAGGGCGAGTTGAAGGAAAAATTATTCGGCGCTGGCTCGTCGTAGGAAAGTCCTGTCTCGGGATCCATCAAGAATTTCGAAAAATGGTGGACTTTCCCGTTCTCCTCCAGCACCATGGTAACGCCTTTGCCTTCTTTCAATGCTTTTGCGATGGACTGGCCGATGCGATGGCGGTCTTTCGGATCCGCAATGATCCGATCGATCACGACTTCTATATCGTGGATCTTGTAACGATCCACCTGCATCTTAGCCGTGATCTCCTGAACTTCTCCATCCACCCTGACTTTTGTATAACCCGATTTTCTGATCTGCTGGAAGAGTTCGCGGTAGTGGCCTTTTCTTCCCTTTACAATCGGCGCAAGCAGGATAAGTTTTTTTCCCTTGAACGTCTGAAGGATGGTATCAAGGATCTGTTCTTCCGACTGCCGTACCATCCGCGCGCCGCTTAAATAAGAAAATGCTTCTCCTGCGCGCGCAAAGAGCAACCGCATAAAATCGTAGATCTCCGTGACCGTTCCGACAGTCGACCGGGGGTTGCGTGATGTTGTTTTTTGCTCAATGGAAATGACCGGACTCAGCCCGTTGATTTTATCGACGTCGGGTCGCTCGAGGTTGCCGATAAAACTTCGTGCATACGCCGAAAAACTTTCCATGTAACGCCGTTGCCCTTCGGCATAGATGGTATCAAAAGCCAGTGACGATTTACCGCTTCCGCTGATACCGGTGATGACCACCAGTTTGTTGCGCGGGAAGCTTACGCTGATGTTCTTCAGATTATGTTCTCTTGCCCCGATTACTTCAATACAGTCGTGACCTGTAAGGTCCAATACTTTCTTTTCAGCCGCTGATTTCGCCATGAATTAATACCCTGATAGAGGAATACAAAAATGACCATCGGTTTGGTTCTGGCAAAACGAAAAAAATGAATTGTAACATCTTTGTTTGCCAGGCGTCTTGGCGCCATGACCACCTATATTGATTCGCTTAAGAGACTGCTGTTCTTTAAGTTAGCCGTGATTTACCTGCGCTATCTCATCGGCTTTGCCTTCGTTTTTGCATCGATCATCAAAATAAAAGGAGATCGTTTTACCAGCATATCCCCGTCGGAACCGATTGGTTATTTTTTTGAGGCACTTTACCAAAGCGGTTTTTACTGGAATTTTCTTGGCTGGAGCCAGTTTATAGCCGGCGCCCTGATGATGACCCAGCGTTTTGCTACCGTGGGGACATTGATGTTTCTACCGATCATTCTGAACGTTTTTATGATCACGCATGCGATCGACTTCGGCATGGGAACCCCGGTCATAACGACGTTGATGCTCCTGGGAACGCTTTTCCTCCTGGCGTGGGATTATCAAAAGTGGACCATACTTTTCAAACGGGATCATTCCATTCACGTTGATCTCACGGGGAAGCCGAAAGACAACTTTATGCATCATCCGGTCTGGACAGTAGCGGGTGTAATCTTTGTCCTGATGGCCACGATACCCTGGCTTTTCGACTTCCATCAACTTTTTATCTGGGCCATCGCCATGCTCAGTGTTGGAGCCGGAGCATTTGTTATCGTTCTGTACAACGTCAGGCGGGGGGAAGGACCTGTAAAGCGTGAACACCCGGGCATCAGCGGTTAAGGGACCTCCTTTCCTTCAGCAATTTTCAGCATTTCGTACCAATCCTGAACATCCAGCCTGATGTCCAGCGCGCGTGCGCTTTCCCTGATCCGTTCGGGCCGGGTGGTGCCGATCACCGGAAAAATTTTCGAAGGATGTTTCAGGAGCCATGCCAGCGCGAGTTGCGTATTGGTTGCACTGTATTTCGAAGCTTTCCCAAACACGTTGTTCGAATCGCCCGACACCAGTTTACCGCCGCCCAATGGCGACCAGGCCATCGGCGAGACTTTGTATTTCATGAGCACGTCAATAGTGCCGTCCCAGATCGGCGCTGTACACGATAATGATACCTCGATCTGATTCGTGACCAATGGAAAGGGAAGGTAATGTCGAAGCAATTCAAACTGGGTGGGTGTAAAGTTCGAGACGCCGAAGTGAAGTACCTTGCCCTGCTTTTTCAGCGCACCGAATGTTTCGGCCATTACTTCAGGGTCCAGCAGCGGGTCAGGTCTGTGTATCAGCAGTAAGTCGATATGATCTGTTCCCAGCATTTTCAGGGAATTTTCCGCCGCCCAGGTGATGTGTTGCCGGGATGTGTCGTAATGCTTGATCCAGCTTGCGGGTCGCTTTGCTGAGGGAAATTTGATTCCACCCTTGGTTACCAGCTGCATCTGCTGACGCAATGAAGGAGACCTTCTCAGTACATTACCAAATATTTCTTCGTTGCGATGATCGCCATAAATATCGGCGTGGTCGAATGTGGTGATCCCGCAATCAAGTGAAGTTTGTATCAGTTTTTCAACGCTATCCTGTGATACTTCATGCCAGCGCCAGGCGCCGGAGATAATCCTTGAAAATTCCGGTCCTTCCGGGTGAATTAATCGGTGTTCCATAAAGTGGTTCCAGGTTGCAAGTTACAGGTTCAAAGTTCAACGTTATACGCTTTTCCGGTTCGGCTTTTTTTACAAGTTGTCAATTCCATCGCGAACGCAATACGAATTGTGCAGGTTAGTACTTCCCTCCACGACGCAGGGCGGCATCCGAATAACGGTATCCTACAACGACGGTATCTGCCTTGACGTAAATACTTCCTTCGGATCGCAGCGCCGTGGATTCGCCCTGTGCGACCCGGTAAGTATAATCATATGTGTAGATCCCGTTGATAACCTTTGCCGGCGTTGTTTTGATGGTGCTGGCCGGCATTTGCATCACAGTGTCCCGCGGAACAATTTTTCCTTTTTGAATTTCCCCGAGAAGCGTAAGATCGGGGACGGTGTCTTTATCAACGTTGACGGAATAAAACACATAATCCCGGCCGTTAAACGGATAATGAAAACAAACCGAAACGCCGGTTGTATCGAGCAGGACGGACTGGCCGGCGGAAAGGTCTTCGGGCTTTATTGCGGTTAGATTTTCACTGAGATTCTTTAATGCAAAGGCAGGAAGCTTTTTAGGATCATCTACAACCACGATATGGGAGTTGATTTTTCCGTGCTTGTAAAACGTGCCGGACACAACATACCTGTTGCCGTCAAAGTTGACCATCGTTGTACCGTGGACCGGTAAAAGGTATACCGAGTCGGTCACGAACAGCAGTCCGTGTCTCATGCCGACGATCTGATAGGCATCGTTATGCAGAAAACATTCGAGATCGTCACTGTTAAGTTCCCTGGTAAGCCTTTCCAGGTTACATTCATAAGCAGAAGACGTCTCCATCGGAAGGTTGGCTACAACCCATCCGTTAAAAGTAATCAACTGTCGCATCTCGTCGAGGTCGAAAGCGAAGATCCTGAAATTGTCAACGCCGGGCGCCGTATTTTGAACCGGTTCATCCGCCGGCGGGCTTTCACGCGCTCCCTGACAGGCAGCAACCAACAAAACAGATGCTATCAGCAGATATAACTTCATAAGTATTACCGGGTCTTTTTGAAATTGTCTTTCCAATACCACCATTGCAATTTTGGCGGTGTGTGTTTCTTTGTGCTGGCAAAATAAACGGCACAACGGAATACATACAGCAGGCAACGATCCTGCGCGGTTCCGGCGAGTCGGTTTGATAACGCATAGAGGCGCTCGGGGTCTTCACCTTTCAGGTCGCTTACTTTCCGGATGCCGATATTCCAAAGATCGTTGGCGATGGACTTTCCGACGCCGGGAATCGTCCGAAGACCGGTGATCATTTCCTGTTTGGTCATTACTTTAAAGTGTTTCGATCAGGTCGCAATACAGCTCGGCAAGATTTGGTTCTGCCTGGCCTGCTACGGCAATGATTTCGGAAATGTTTACCGGTTTCAGATTATCCGGATCACAATCGTCCGTCAGCACTGAAACAGCACAGCATGGTAACCCGGCCTGATTGGCGACGATTACTTCAGGCACGGTGCTCATACCAACCACGTCGGCACCGATGCGACGAAGATAGCGGTACTCCGCGCGCGTTTCAAGATTCGGACCGGTGACACAGGCATAAACGCCGTTGCGCAGCACCATGTTTTTCCGGGCTGCAATTTTTATCAAACGGTCATTCAGCTCCCGGGAATAGGGTTGACTCATATCGGGAAAGCGAGGCCCGAGTGTTTCGTCGTTCGATCCACGGAGCGGATTGTCAGGCTGGAGATTGATATGATCATCAATCAGCATCAGCTCGCCTTTGTTCCAGTTTGTATTCAGGTTGCCCGATGCATTGGAGATCAGTAGAAATTTTATGCCCAGCGCTTTCATCACCCTGACCGGAAAGGTAATCTGTTGGGAAGTATAACCTTCATAGTAGTGGAAACGCCCTTGCATCGCCAGCACTTTCTTTCCATTCAGATCACCATAGATCAGTTTGCCTTTGTGAAATTCAACCGTAGAAACCGGAAAATGCGGGATGGAATGATAATCGATAACGATCTGATCAGAAATCCGGCTCGCGAACAGGTTCCCCAGGCCCGTACCGAGAATGATCCCGATTTCAGGGCGGGCTACCCCCTGTTGCTTAAGATACGCCGCGGCAACTTCGATTGATTGGATCATTGGCGCAATATAAAGTATGCATCTATTCGGGAAAACATGGCCCATGATTAATTTTGCCGGCCATTTTCATCAACACATCAACACATCAACACATCAACACATCAACACATCACCGCAAAAGCCCACCATTAAGCCTTAGCAATTCTGTTTCCGCGACTTTTGCGAGATACCGCGCGCTGATCAGCCGGTTGTAGGCATCTTCAAGACTTTGTTGCGCCGTTCTCAATTCAATAAAAGTGGTGATGCCCCGTTTGAATCCCTCCAGTGCTATGAAAACATTTTCCTTTGCCAGCAATATGTTTTCCTCTTCGACCAGCAGAATCTTTTTTGCGTTGTCATAACCCGTGTACGCATTGCGCAGTCCGACATCGACCGTCGTTTTTTGCTGATCGTACAGTACCTGCTGACGTGTCACATTGATCTTGTCGAGCTCGATCTGGCGCCTTGTCGTCAATCCATTAAGCAAGGGTACCGTGAGCGTAAGGCCATAGTTGTAGCCCTGGGTCTGACTGAATAGGGCGCCGAAAGGATTGATTAAAACGGTATTGTTGACGCGGTTAAAATTATAGGCGCCGTTAAAGCTCAACACGGGCGACTGCTGTGCCCGGCTTTCCCATAGCAGGAGGTTGGCGATTTGAAGATTTCGTCTGGCAGACTGCAGGCCAAAGTTCGAGCTTTCAATATTATCGGCGATCGCTTCACGCTGTAACGTGAGATCGATGATGATGGTATCGGCAACGTCATAGGTCGCGGGAAGTTGCAATCCAACCAAAGCATTGAGCTCTTCTTTCAGTTGAAGGATCATGGCTTCCTGTTGAAGAACCTGTGTGCGTTGCGCATTATAATCCACTTTTGCCTGCAGAAGTTCAGGTTTTCCACCTACCCCTACCTGCAGCTTCCGGTCGGCAAGCTTGACCCGTTCTTCGCTTACGGCCATCTGCTCCTCGATGGCTTTCAGCTGCTGCTTTTGCCTGACGATATCATAGTAGTTCAACACGACCGAGGCGATCGTGTTCACCATTTGTTCCTTGACAAGTAGTTCGCCCTGCTCCGCGATAACGGCAACGCGTTCACGGGTCGCGAACATCCGTGTACCATCGAATAATATCCAGTTCAGCTGGACGGATGCAGCGAGGTTATTCGATTTTGCGTCGCCCCTGTTGTTCCGGTTCTCATCTTCAAATTCCAGCTCCTGTTTATTGTCGTTCCAGAGCGTCGATCCGACCGCGCTGACCTGTGGAAGAAACGCGCCGATGGCCGTGTTGTTTACTTTGTTCGCTGCCTCCGATGCATTTTGCGACAATCGCACATCGTAATTTTTTTCAAGCGCAAGGGCAACAACCTTCTCCAGGGGTATCATCTCCTGCGCACTGACTGCCCGCGAACCAAAAAATAAAAGCGTCGCCGCCAGCAAAAATCTAACTTTCATATACCAGTTCCTTTTGGGGTTGTGAAGCAGGCGCCTCATCACCAAATTCAATATGCTTTCTTTTGCGTGACAGGTATGAATACATCGCCGGTATTACAAAAAGTGTAAAAACGAGTGAAAATAAAATTCCGCCCACGATCACGATACCCAGCGGCTGACGACTCGTCGACGCCGCGCCCAAAGAAAGCGCAAGGGGAAGTGAACCCAATGCCATGGCCAGACTTGTCATCAGGATGGGACGCAATCGCATTCTTGCCGCTTCGGTCACCGCATCGAATCGCGACAGGCCATCTTCCCGTTTCTGATTGGCAAACTCTACGATAAGGATACCGTTCTTCGTCACCAGGCCAATCAGCATGATCATCCCGATCTGCGAAAAAATATTCAGCGTCTGACCGAAAATGTAAAGCGAGATCAGGGCACCGCAGATGGCGAGTGGCACCGTGAACATAATGGTGAGCGGATCGATGAAACTTTCAAACTGCGCGGCGAGGATCAGGTAGATCAGGATCAGTGCGAGCACGAACGCAAAAGAGGTGTTGCCTGAACTCTCCGCGAAATCACGTGATGAACCGGACAATGATGTAATGAATGTATCGTCCAGTAGCTGATCGGCAATCTCCTCCATCGCAGCGATGCCATCACCCAGGGTTTTGCCAGGTGCAAGACCTGCTGATATCGTAGCCGATTTAAAGCGGTTGAAGTGATATAATGTTGGCGGTGTGGTCGATTCCTCCACGGTGACCAGGTTGTCGATAGAAACCAGCGTGCCGGAACCTGTTCGCACGTACAGGCTTTTCAAATCAGCCGGATCGTCGCGATCGCTTCGCGTAACCTGGCCGATAACTTCATACTGTTTGCCTTCGCGTGTAAAGTAACCGAACCGGAGGTTACTGTACGCAAGCTGGAGCGTCTGCGAAATATCCTGGACGCTCACACCGAGCTGGGATGCCTTCAGCCGGTTGATGGAAACTTTCAACTCCGGCTTGTTGAACTTGAGATCCACATCGACGGTCTGCAGATTGGGATTGTTATTGGCGGCTTCCAGAAATTTCGGAAGTACCTGCTCAAGTTTTTCAAAGTTATTGTTCTGAATGACGAATTGCACGGGCAATCCTCCGCGGCGGTCAACCGCGATGGTTTGTTCCTGGATGGCAAAGGCGCGACCCTGGGGGAAATTTTTCAGGTTGCGATTGACCATATCCACGATCTCCTGTTGGGAGCGATCGCGTTCATCCGGATCGACCAGCGTGACACGCACAAAACCGTTATTCACCGAGCCCGAGCCGGAGAAACCCGGCGCTGTAACGGACAGGGCTGTCCGGT
This sequence comes from Ohtaekwangia sp., assembly GCA_035628815.1. GTDB lineage: Bacteria > Bacteroidota > Bacteroidia > Cytophagales > Cyclobacteriaceae > Ohtaekwangia. Next base: position 8,610 of record DASPJC010000048.1, read on the forward strand.
ATTCCGGAACCGAATCGGTAACGAACTTCACCATCTCCTGCACATAGGCGTCCATGTAATCATAGGAGGTACCTTCCTGACCCGTGAGTTGCAACCGGAACTGGTTGCGGTCTTCCATCGGCGCGAGCTCCGACTGTATATTGGATCCTATGAGGACCGCCGCTCCCAGGCATAAGACAATGATCACCAACCCGACCCAGCGGATCTTCATAAATGATTTGAGCCACCGCGCATAACCGTTTTCCATACCGGTAAAGAACGGCTCGGTCACATTATAAAACCAGGAGTGTTTGTGCTTGGAACGGGTCATTTTAACGCTCAGCACCGGCGTTAGTGTTAATGACACGAAACAGGATACGAGCACCGCACCCGCGACCACCACGCCGAATTCGGTGAAAAGCCGGCCCGTAAATCCTTGTAAAAAAAGGATCGGAAGGAACACAACGGCCAGGGTAATGGAAGTGGAAATAACCGCGAAGAAAATTTCCTTGGAGCCTTCCTTTGCAGCCTGGTACTTGTTCATGCCCGACTCCAGCTTCTTATAGATATTTTCAGTCACCACAATACCATCGTCGACGACGAGGCCGGTGGCCAGAACGATACCCAGCATGGTCAGCACATTGATCGAGAAATCGGCCAGGTACATGATGAAAAAAGTCGTAATCAGCGATACGGGGATATCGATCAAGGGCCGGAAGGCAATGATTGCATCCCGGAAAAAGAGGTAAATGATCAGCACCACCAGCGAAATGGAGAGCAGCAATGTTTCCTCGACTTCGGTGATGGAACGTTTGATGAACACCGTCTGATCGAGTGCTATGTTTAACGAGATGTCTTCGGGTACGTCTTTCTTGATCTGCTCGAGGCGCTTGTAGAATTCGTCCGAGATCGAAACGTAATTCGAACCTGGAAGCGGCACGATGGCAAGACCCACCATCGGCACATTGCTTTCCCTTAAAACCGATTCTTCGTTTTCAGGACCGAGCAGTGCCTGCCCTACATCCCGCAACCGGATATTGCCTTCCGGCGCCGATTTGACAACCACGTTGTTGAAATCTTCTTCCGTATAGAGGCGTCCGAAGGTTCGCACCGTTAATTCCGTTGAGTTACCGGCGATCTTGCCGGAGGGCAGCTCGACGTTCTCGCGACTCAGTGCCTGCTGGACGTCCAGCGGCGTCAGGTTATAGGCAGAGAGTTTGGCCGGGTCGAGCCAGATGCGCATGGAAAAACGTTTTTCACCCCAGATCTGAATACCACTCACCCCGGGTATTGTCTGAAGGCGCTCAACCAGTACGTTGGTCGCATACTCCGTCAGTTGCAGCGGATTCTTCGTGTTGCTCTGCACCGTCATACTGATGATGGCACCGGCATTCGCATCGGCTTTATACACAACCGGCGGACTCGGCAGATCGTCGGGCAACTGCCGTGCGGCCTGTGAAACTTTATCGCGTACATCATTGGCGGCCGCTTCAAGGTCAACACCCAGGTTGAATTCGATATTGATACTGCTTCGTCCGACACTCGATGAAGAAGTGATATTGCGTATACCCGCGATACCATTGACCGCTTTCTCCAGCGGCTCGGTGATCTGCGATTCAATGATATCCGCGTTAGCGCCTGAGTAGGAAGTATTCACATTGATAACCGGCGGATCAATGGCAGGATAATCCCGTACACCCAGCGAGTTGAATCCGATCACGCCGAACAACACCAGGATGATATTCATCACGATGGCGAGTACAGGGCGCTTTAAGCTTAATTCCGATATATTCATGCGATCAGTGTTTTGTCATGCCGCTGATCCGGTGATCAGCGGTTTGCCGCCAGCTTCTTACGGCTGTTCAGTGTTCCTATCTTTATTTTCGAATTCGGCCGTATCGCCATCAATCCTGTTGTTACCACCGTATCGCCTTCCTGCAGGCCACTGGTGATCTGGACAAAGGCAGAGTCCCGTATGCCCGTCTGAACGACAGAGAACAGCGCGCTGTCGCCCCGCACGATGATAACCTGTTTATCCCGCGCCTGCGGAAGAACCGCCTGGGTGGGAACCATCAGTCCTTTTTCGTCGCCGCCCAACTGCAGACTCACCTTGGCGAAAACACCGGGCACCAGTTCAGGATCTGACGCCGTAACAAGCGCCCTCACCCGCAGTGTACGGGTGGTCTGGTCGACGCCGCTCTCCGTGGCCAGTACGGTCGCGCGGTGGTTTTTGTCGCCACCATCTACACGGAACCTGACGTTGTAACCCTTCCTGATATTCTTCACATATTTTTCGGGAACGGAAAACTCGAGCTTCAGCTGGTCGACCTGGCGCAGTGTTGCAACGATATCGCTAGGCGACAGGTAAGCACCCATACTTACATTGCGCAAACCGATGCGTCCCTGGTAAGGCGCGCGGATCTCTGTTTTCGAGATCGATATTCTGACGGACTCGATATCAGCCTTGAGGTTGTCAACCTGCAGGGCCGTGAGATCATAATCCTGCTGGCTGATGCCGCTGATCTTTAACAATTCCCGTTGCCGTTCTTCCGTTTTCTCCGCAATGGCAAGCTGGACCTGCAGCTTCTTTAGCTGTGCCTGCAGATCCTGATCAAAAAGTTTTACCAGTAACGCTCCTTTTTTGACCTGCGCGCCTTCCTGGATATTCAGTTGGATAATGCGTCCACTTACCTCCGCGCGGATCTGTGTTTCCTCAGAAGGCATCAACGTGCCCGGAATTTCAATATTATCGGAAATGGTCTGCTGCTCGACCAGGAACCCGTCGACAACCATCGGGCCGGTTTGTCGTGCAGCCGGACCGGAGACAGTATTTTCCTTTTTGTTACAGGAAGAAAAAGCAATCGAAGAAACAGCCAGGAGCCAAATGGAGAAACGTATGTACATCTGTTAATGAGTTCAAATTAAGATACCGGAGTAACGCCGCGGGTAACTATTGGGTTCGCTTCATTTGCATCGTTGAAAACTTATGATGCAATTCCAATACCTGGGTGATGACAAGCTGCGACTCATCGTTGTAGATCACAAAATCCGCCATCCGCACCTTCTCCTCTTCGGGGAGCTGACGACTGATAATATCACGAACCTGTTCTTCAGTCCGATGTCTGTCCCGGCCCAACACCCGCCTGATGCGGATGTATAACGGGGCAGAAACGACGATGATCCTGTCGAGCGCTTTATAAGAACCTGCTTCGAATAATAGCGCGGCCTCCTTTAGCACATACGGCGTCTGCTGCCGTGTCACCCAACCTTCATAATCCTCAGCGACCCGGGGATGTACCAGGTTATTCAATGTCTGAAGCCTTTCCTCATGATTGAAAACCGTTCGGCCAAGATACTCCCGATCGAGCGTATTATCCGTTTTATAGGACAATTCTCCGAATTCTTTCTTAATCGCCGATATGAGTATTCCATCGGTGGTCATTAAAGCTTTCGCCCGGCTGTCGGCGTCGTAGACAGGGATGCCCAGTGTTGCAAATATTTTGCAGACCAATGTTTTTCCTGAACCAATTCCTCCGGTTATACCGATCTGCAGGGGGCGCATCTTCAGAATTTTACGCTGACGGAATCTACTTTAATGATCCGCGAGTATGGTGGAAGGCCTTCGATGTACGGGAGTACTTTTTTTTCACCGCGCTCAAAACCGTGCAGGTCAATAACAGCATGCACCGAGTCGCGATGATAGTGCGCCAGGAGCGCTTCCGGGATCGCAAAAACCACGGGCAACCTGCCTTCTATCGAGGGCCAGACGCCCTTCGGCATATTCTGTACTTTTAGATCGATCGAGTCCTTCACTTCTACCAGCCGGTCCACGTTGAAACTTACATGAACGGTGGGCGGATCACGCCTGACAAGCTCGCTGTTTAAGAAACCGACCTCAAGGTCTTCGCTAAAGTCGTCGTCGATATCGCGTTCGGCGACCTTAAGCGACACGGGTTCTGCCAGGTTGTTGATAAGCTTCCATGGGCCTTCGACGAAAATCGAATCCGGAACCACTTTGGGGTCACTGGACATCACATATCCTTTTCGGAAGAGGATGGACGGTAGATCCAGCTGAAGCGACACCCACCGCTTGCCCTTCGGCTCGAGCGCGAGATGCAGCGTATCCGTCAAAACAAAATTTACCTGATAGCCGTCGAGTTGATTTGCAAGAAGCGCTGGCAAAGTACTGCCCACGATCTTCCTTATCTCTGACGGCCGTTCGAGGGGTATGGCAAGGGGTGATACTTTCAGGCCTATGCTTCTCCGAAAGAGATTCCATCCAACACCTGTCACGTTAATGCGGATGGCTTCTGGCAGCGGGCGCACAGCCACATAATTCTCCTGGTTGTAATCGAATGTCAGCGGAAGACTGATGTTCGTTGTATAATTCTTATTCAGCGCGTTAAAAAACCAGAAAACTGTTGCGGCGAATACGCACAATGCTACCGCTTTCCAGTTTTTCCGGTTGAAACGAAGGAAATTGAATATCGAATTTATAAAACTCATCGGTGCACAGTAGTGTGAATGCCCAGGTGCAGCAGGTAACAAAAGGAAAGCACCCGGTAACCTGGATCACCTGAGCACCCCGCACTATTTCTTGTTCGCTGCTTTCGTAGCGTCGAGTGAAATGGCTGTCTTGTTATAACGGATGCGGCCGCCTTTTTCCACTTCGAGGATAAACGTATCGCCTTCCAGTTCTGCAACATATCCATGGGCTCCGCCGATCGTCACCACGTAATCGCCTTTTTTAATGTCTTCAATGAATTTCTTCTGATCCTTGGCCTTCTTTTGCTGCGGGCGCATCATAAAGAAGTAGAAAACGACGATGATACCGATAATGGGAATAAACTGCATCCAGCCAGAGGGGCTCTGTTGGGCCTGAAGTAAAATGTTTAGCATAGCTTTTAAATTAAAGCGCAAAATTAGAGGAATGTTTGGAATGTGTGAAAAATCTTATGCGCCCGGCATCTTATTTTGCATCGCTAACGGCCCGGGAGCTGGTTTTTACTCCCGTAAAGGCCTCAGGAGCGCTTTCAATGAATGGCTGCGAGCTCAAGTTTTTGCACAATAACCTTAAACCTCTAACAGTGCCTAAGGCCCAAGCCCCAGGGCCTAACGGCTACACCAATGCCCCATGCTTAAAAAGACGGCCGGAGTGTCCGTGGACTTCCCAATGCCTGCCGGATCTCCTTCATAGCCCGTTGCTTGAGCCTTTTGTGATCGGCTTCCGAGGAAGAGGTATGCCGCAGCGCTTGAATGTATGCGAGCACCTTTTCGGTTTGACCCTGATCCAGTGAATCCAGGGATTCAAGGATCTCATGCTTTTGATTTGGCTTTGTCATATCATGTAGTGGTTTGATGACATAACAAATAACGTAAATCTCATGCCTGATGTTCAAGGCATGATGATGCTATTAACAGTAATACAATGTGCACGTAATATTTAGAATGTGTTGATGTGTTGACGTGTTGACGTGTTGACGTGTTGATGTTGAACGGCGGGGTCAGTTGTATTGCACGTAATTCTCCCATTTTTCCAATACCTCCACCATATCCTTGGGAAGCGGTGAATCAAATTGCATAAATTCTTTCGTGACGGGGTGCGTGAACCCCAGCGTTTTGGCATGAAGTGCCTGGCGCGGAAGAACCTTGAAGCAGTTGTCGACAAACTGCTTGTATTTGGTAAAGGTCGTCCCTTTTAAGACCTGGTCGCCGCCATACATTGCGTCGTTAAAGAGTGGATGACCGAGGTATTTCATGTGCGCCCTGATCTGGTGCGTACGGCCCGTCTCAAGCCGGCATTCGACCAGTGAAACATAACGGAGGTCGCGCAGGACTTTGTAATGCGTGATCGCGTGGCGTCCCATGTCACCCTCCGGAAAGGCGACCGTTATACGCCGGTCCTTCAGGCTCCTTCCAACGTTGACATTGATCGTACCCTCCGGGGATGCCGGTACGCCCCACACCACGGCATGGTAGCGGCGCTCAATCGTATGGTCAAAGAATTGCTTTGCCAGCCCGGTCATCGTCAGCTCATCTTTCGCGATGACCAGTAGCCCGGAGGTATCTTTGTCGATCCGGTGCACCAGGCCGGGGCGACCTTCATTCCCGGGCATATGGGGAAGCTGATTAAAATAATATACCAGTGCGTTTACGAGTGTTCCACTCCAGTTCTGAAAGGCGGGATGCACAACCATGCCCGCGGGTTTGTTCACCACCATCAGGTGATCGTCTTCAAATACGATGTTAAGTGGAATGTTTTCAGCAACGACATCGGTATCACGGGGTGGCTCGGGAAGTGAAACCGTGATCACATCGCCGGGATGTATCTTATAATTCGGCTTTATCGGTTTGTCGTTTACCCTCACAAACCCGTCGTGGATACCGGTCTGAAGTTTCGTTCGGGTTACATTGGGCAACCGGGCCAGCAGAAATTTGTCAACACGCAGTAAACTCTGTTTGGGATCCGCGACGATCCGGTGGTGCTCAAACAGATCATCGTCTTCCAGGCCATCCGGAATTATTTCGCTTTCGTTCATGATTATGGGTTTTCTAGCCTTCCAATGCCTTTCTCACCGCAAAATAAGCAAGGATTGCCGGCATAATGGCATCAGACTATCAAATGAATGAAACCATCCGCCCCTGATCGTTGTTCTGATCGCATCTTCCACTATGGTTTTTGCAGACGAAATACGTAAAGTAATCCTCAGGCTTGCCGACGAAAGTGGTCCGGAAAAATCATTTGCACCAGCCGATGTGGCCCGCGCGCTGGACCAGCATAACTGGCCGCAACTGCTTGACCAGGTTTCACTCGTCGCTGACATCATGATCAGGGAAGGCCAGATCCGTCACGAAAAATCGGCCGGCGATGAAGCCGGAATGCCGCGTTTTAAAAAATCCGCCTGACCATCCAACCTGTATTTGCAAACGTGTGTCTAACTTGCATACCACCTGATCTTATGAAAAAATTCTGGACACTACTTATGTTTCTGCCGTTCGCATCATGCCAGGACTCCTCCGTTGAGCCTGATAACAAGCCCAACCTGCGAACACTTTCGCATGCCGAGCAAACCCTGTCGGACGCTTCCAATGACTTCGCATTCTCTCTTTTTCGAACCGTCCGGGAGGCCGACGCTTCCCCCAATACATTCATATCTCCGCTCAGTGTCAGCATGGCCCTGGGAATGACACTGAACGGTGCTTCGCCGGAAACACGGGAAAGCATTCTGAATACCATCAATTTTGGCGATCTCACGGCGGACGAGGTCAATAAAGGATATCTCGACCTGACTGGCCTGTTACTTTCGATGGATAAAAAAGTCGCTATGGGTATCGCAAACAGTGTCTGGTATTCGCGGGAATACACGGCTTCCGATCCCTTTATTGACCGGATCGAAGATTATTACGGCGGCCTTGTTGAAGCGCTCGATTTTTCAAATCCCAATGCAAAAAATACCATCAACGATTGGGTCGCGTCCAAAACCAACGATCGCATCAAAAATCTGATTGGCGGCATTTCGCCGGAGGAGGTGATGTTCCTCGTCAACGCCATTTACTTCAAAGGCGACTGGACGTATCAGTTTGATAAATCCAAAACGCACGATGCGCCGTTCAGGATGGAGAATGGCAGCACAGCAACGGTAAACATGATGTTTGCAAAGAAGGTGGCGATGCGAAGGTTTGAAAATGAAGCGCTTCGCTTACTGGATATCCCCTATGGCAATGAACAATTCAGGATGACGATCCTCCTGCCATCCGGTGCAAAAACAGTAGGCGATATTGCAGCGGATCTCAGCGCTGAACAATTGAACAGCTGGCTTGCAGCCTCCGACAGCATTGCTCCCGAATTTGAACTTCCGAAATTCAGAATTGACTGGAAGCGCGATGTCAGAGATCAGCTTAAAAGTATGGGAATGAAGACGACAGGCTTTCCCGAATTATTTGAAGAGGATCTCGACCTTGAAATTACGCGCGTGATCCACCAGACGTATCTCGATGTCAATGAAGAGGGCACCGAAGCCGCTGCCGCGACCGCAGTCGGCATTGGGTTAACCAGTGCTCCGCCGCCGCCGCTTCGCATCACGATCGACAAACCATTTGTTTTTCTTATCCGCGAGAAACACACCGGCGCCATCCTGTTCATGGGACAATACAAGGAACCCGCGGCACTTTGACGTTAGCCGACGTCCTGTGCGAAGGTGAGGTAGTAACCGTTGATATCCCGGATTGTGAACTCGCGCTTGCCATAGAATGTGGTGCGCATATCTTCCGGAATATCGGC
>DASPJC010000049.1:0-8681 GCA_035628815.1 Ohtaekwangia sp.
AAGCCAACCGCGTCGCAGATCGGTTCCTATACCAGAATAGTCATCGGGAAGTCCTTTAACGACTCTGCTCACCGAGCCCGAGGCGGCAAGACTCCAGCCCAGGCCAAACTTTCCTGAAGGTTCATCCAGTCTTACGCCTCCGGCATTGTAGACCAGCGATATGGGCTGGGCGAGGTCGTGATCGGCGACGGTCCATATCGGTATCTGGATCGTTGGTTTGCCCGTAAACATATCGACCGGAATCTCGCCTTGGGCAAGAGACTGGACGGTGATTGTTACATAGACAAAGCCGAAAAGAATAAATTTTTTCATTGGGGTTACGTTGAAGCCAGGTGCTTTAAAATATTGCTGAGGGAGTACGCCGTCTCGGTTATTTAATTCCGTCAAGTGGCTTTATCACAGGCCCTGACTCACGGTCAGCCACGCCCAGACGTTCAGTAAACCTGGACCCATGCGCAGACAAGGAATATTCGGACGCGAATATCTTCACATAATCCATAGCCGGAACTCCTCTCCTGTTATATAATGTTACTGTAATGAATCTTTCAACTATTGGGAATACGTGACATTTTTCCGCCATCATGAGGTAATAGCGTAGCTTCACAAAAGGTCTGATCGTATCGCTCGCGGGAAATAAAATGGAATCTGAGGCACCAGAAGGGACAGTAATAAATTGCGACAACGATAGCCGGGGCATAACGTGTGATAAGTTTAGGTTATCAACCCATCACAATTGGCTATTGCTAACAGTTTGGAATGGGGGTTCGACGGCAAACATAATTTTTTTCACCCGTATATGAAACGGATGGTATGGATTATTTTTAATAACTTTTGCCGGGTAACGACGCAGGCGCAAGTATTCCCGCGATGGCGAGGCTTTGTGCTGCCGCACGCAGGTACCTAAAGTCTTTTGCAGTTTCAGGCTGCCGACCTGAAATTTGAATTTCAACATAACATCCAGGCGTAACACCCTACTCCTTCACAACCTTCTTCCGCACAACACCTTCACGGGTCCGGACTTCAACAATGTACAGCCCGGGAGCCAACGTCCTGACGTCCCACGCATTGGAACTTAATCGCGCCGGATAAATCCTCGCCCCCTGAATCGTCAACGCCGAGACTTCATGGATCGGCGATGCCAGGGTTTCAACGATCAACGTCTGGTCTACGGGATTCGGATATAAACTTACTGTAGTCTCCAGTGCCCGCTCCGCATCCGTAACGATGGAAGGCTGGATCGCGACATCGGTGAACAATTTGTAGCCGCCCGCGGGTAGGTTGATCTCGAAAGGTGTAGTGGTCACGTTAAGCGGCTCTCCTTCGCGATAGTAATCATACCATGTACCGGTGTGCGGAAACGCCACCATGATGTTTTTCGCGGTCAGGTCAAAGTTCGCAGCCACCTGCACATTCATCTCATCAGGGTTTACCGGTGTTTCGGTATACGGAACATTCTTGATCGTCACCTGCTTCAGGAGCGTGGCGTTGCCTGAAAACGTAGCCTCTCCTTCCGTAAATACGTCATATTCATTCCTCAGGTTGATGATCTCCGCGGTGTGGTTGTACAACGTCTTTTGTGGTCCGTTTTCCAGGTAGTAATCCCAACGCACAGGTTTGTTCGCCACGCGACAATCACCGCTATTGCTTCCGTCAGGACAATGATTGATGCTGTAATCGTATCCTACCTCTCCAAACTGCCAGAGCATTTTCGGTCCGGGGATAGTATAAAAAATCGTATTGGCCGCTTTCATCCGCTCGATAGCGGTTGTCAGTTTTTTGACATTGTAGGCGCCGGCAGTACCGCCGTGCAGGAGATTTTTGTACATCAGCCTTTCTTCATCGTGACTTTCCATATAGCTCACCAGGTGCGGTACGTCCCAGTTACGTGACGCATAGTAGGCACCGCTTACGTCCGAGCTTGCTGCAAAGCCCATGGTATTCTGATTGTACTGGTCGGTCATCTTTCCCCATAACATCATGCCCTTTCCTTCATCGGCGCGATACTCGGCCAGCTCCTTTTCTTCGGAATTCACCGAAAGGTGCTCAAGGATGACATAGGCATCCGGCGTATGCTCCCAGATCGCGTCGGCCATGCGTTTCAAGATCGCGATCCGTGACGCGTCATAGGCTGACCACGCGTTCACATTGTCCGGGTTATTGGTCTGTGTAAATCCTTTGGAAAGGTCGAACCGGAAACCGTCTACCTTGTATTCGTTCAGCCAATGGTAGTTCACGGTATCGAGATATGCCTGCGTGTACGTGCTCTCGTGGTTCATATCATAGAACACGTTGAATGGATGCCGCGCATCGGGATTGAACCATTTGTTCGTTGGCTTGGGTTTGAACGTATCGAAATCAAAATCCATCAGCACATAGGCATTGGGTATGTTCTGGTGATTCATGGCGATATCGAGAATGACGGCAATTCCGTTCTGGTGACAGACATCGACAAACTCCTTGAATTTATCTTTGGTGCCATAGTATTTGTCGACGGCAAACATGGCGGTGGGATTGTATCCCCAGCTTTCGTTGCCGTTGAATTCCATGATAGGCATCAGCTCGATCGCATTAATTCCCAGTCGTTTAAAATAAGCAATCGTATCAATGAGATTCTGATAATTGCGCTGGCCGTCCTCAAAAAAATCGCGTACCAGCAATTCATACACGACAAGCTTCTCCTTCGCAGGCTTTTCAAAATTTTCTACCTGCCACTCGAAGGGTTGCTGCGCGGTCTGGATCACGGCAGCGCGGTTGAAATACCATTCGTTATGAAGGGCAGCGGCCGGGTAAGGTTCCAGGCCGGGGTAGCTCGACGCCGGGATATACTGGTCGTCCGGATCAAGGATCTTGTCGGCATACGGATCTGCCATATACACAAATTCATCCACCAGGTATTGAAAAGCATATTCTTCACCGGCGGTCAAACCTGAGATCTCGATCCAGAAGTACTCACCGTCCTGGTTCATGAGGTATTCGGGAAGTACCTTCCATTCCGTAAAATCTCCCAATGCATACACCGACGATTTTCCAGGCGCCCACAGGCATACCGTCGCGCGGGTGTCGTCGCCGTCGTGATAGTTGATGCCGGGAATGATACCCTCCGGCCTTGCCACGGCAGGACTGGTACCTGAGATGAGATATTGAAAAGACAATGCGTCTTCGCTAGTGCCGTCGGTGGCTACCAGCTCAACGGTTCCGTAACCCGACGTTTCCGTCACCGTGTGTGTGTAGGAATAGTTGATGATGCCATCCTGCTGGTCAATCAGGACATTGTTAATATAAAGTTCAAAGTTTGCATTGACGGGTGCCTCTGCACTTATCTCGAAATCGTCGCCATTGTCGACAAAAAGCGGTTGCTGCGTGGGCGAGAGTAACCTTACTTCAAAATCTCCCGCCCAAAACTCCGTCACATAGTCCTTGGTTTGTCCATTAGACCAGTCGTTTCCCTTCAGTAAAATACCCAATTGTTCCGCGCCGCTGATATCACCGGTAAAAAAATCAGCGGGCGTGAACGTCAGGGTGAACAACGTTTTACCATCCGCGGTCGACTTCGTGAATTTAGCATTGTTCGTCAGCGTTGCATTGGAACTTGCCGGCGTGATATTGTATTTGGCATCCAGACTTTGACCTGGTATCCACACCCAGGCGTAAGCGCTGGTAAGATTGGCCAGGGCCGTTCCGGTCACGTCGTAAGTCACCGTTATGGGTGTGTTGTGTTTAAACAATGCGGGTGATATCGAAGGATCGATGCCGACGGCCTGGCCGAACGACCAGACGCTTATGGTGCTTGTCATCAGCAGGAGTAAACTTTTCATTTTCATAATTATTGCGGATCTGCGTTAAAATCAATTAAAGATACCTTGTCGTTGTTGCGGTTCAGGAGAATAAACTTTCTGCCTGATTTGCCTTTGATGAAGGCCATGTTCCTGATGTCGCCGGACGCGTAGAATCCTGTTTCCTGCCACATCGCGGGCCGCCACGCTCCTTTTCCATCGCCAAACAACAGCAGGCCGAGGCTTGCATCACTGCGGCCAAACTGCGTGCGGTACGGGTAAAAATTTCCGGCCAGGAGAATGTCGACGAAACCATCGCCGTTAAAATCTTCTGTAACAATACCATTCACACTGGACAGCTGGGCGGGAAGCGGCAAACCGGTAACCTTGAAATTGCCGTCGCCCAAATTCTCGAGTACGGCGGATTGTGTCGTGTACACCGACAGTTGCTTCGCTTCATCCAGTGCCGATTTGTCGAAGACATCATTTACCGTAGCTTTTCCGAATGAAGCATAGGTTGTGAATTTTTTCCGAAGGGAGGGTAACTGATGCAGCAGTTCGTCGCGTGATGCGATGGGATACTGCGATCCCTGTGACGTGTAGCAGATCATGGGATCCACGCTGCCATCTTTGTTGAAATCGGAATAATAAAGGGTCAGCGGTTCTTCTTTCGAGATCCGCCACGGCAGGTTACTTCCGGCATTGCCAAGGACATAATCTGTATCCCCATCACCGTCAAAATCAAATGGGTCGATACGGCTCCACAAGCCCGCAGTATGGTCCAATGAAGGATGCTTTACCTCAAACAGCTTTCCTTTTTTATTTTCAAAGATCCGGACCGGCATCCATTCCCCCACGACAATGAGGTCCGGCCAGGTGTCGTTGTTAAAATCTGTCCACCGTGCATCCGTAACCATACCAGGCTCGCGCAGGTCGGGATTGACTTCTTTGGTCGCGACAGAAAATCTGATCTGACCGTTTTTCAATGTCTCATTTTTCAAAACCGCTCCCGGGCTTGTCAATGGAAAGTTACCCGGTAATAACCTGCCACCTACAAAGAGATCGATATCTCCATCTTTGTCATAGTCTGCGGCCGTCACACAACTGCCACTTGCGTGGTCCGCAATCACAACGCCGGAGGGTGCTTTTATAAAATTTCCTTTTCCCCGGTTCATATATAACCGGTCATCCAGCATCTCAGACCCTTGTGGAAATTCATTTCCGCCCGATACGACAAACAGATCAAGGTCACCGTCGGCATCGACATCAAAAAATGTGGCGCCAGTATCCTCCTTTAATGCGTCTGCATGCCACGGTTGCTGTTTGGCTTCCGTAAAATGGCCTAACCCATCCCCTATATATAAAACACCTGGTTGTCCAGAAGCACCTCCGATAAAAAAGTCGCCGGTACCATCGCTATTTACATCTCCCCTGGCCAAAGCGGGTCCCAGTCGCGATAACTGATACGGTAAGAGCGGTTCGCGGTCAAAGTCAGTGAAATTGTTTTCACGGTGAACGAAGGCGATTTTACTATCCGTGGTAATATCGCGGAATCGCTTTGTACTAACCGCACCAGTTTGAACAGGCGCGGCAGCCGCTGAAGCGTAGTTGACTTCAATTACCTGGTTGCTTTTCACATTTGTCATCGACGACACTTTACCGTCAGGCCAGATGACTTCCAGCTTATCCACTTGCTCCCATTGACCCAGTCCGAAATGAAGGACCGGATCAACGGAAGACTGGTATCCCCGCGTCGGATATTGCTCCTGCATGCGGACACTATCACCGTTTGATAACAATACCTTTGCACCGACACCCAATGTATTTCCTTCCGGCCCCTTTAACCTGACCCGTAAATGATGATTTTTACCTGACGCGGCGGCGTTTAGCCATACCGTAGCATTTTCGTTGGTGTTATTGGTAATGATTTCAAGGTCACCATCGTTATCCAGGTCGGCATAAGCAGCGCCGAACGACAGGTTGGGCAGTTCCATACCCCAGGCTTTGGTGTGGTTGGTAAAAGTCAGATCGCCGTTGTTTTTGAAAAGGTAATCGCTGGTTTTGGTGGAAGGCATCTTACTCACGAGCGCGTACATTTCCAGTTCGGTGCCCTGCTCCTTTGCCTTCCGCCGCGCTTCCTCAACCGTGTACTTCAGGAAATCCATGCTGGTAAAATCGCGGAGGTAGCCGTTGGTGACAAACAGATCCTTGAAGCCATCATTATCCACATCGACGAACAACGGTGCCCAGCTCCAGTCCGTTGCTGAAACGCCTGCCAGCTGACCGATCTCACAAAAAACAGGCACGCCATCGCGATCTGTTCCTTCGTTCATCTGCAGTGTGTTCCGCATTTGCTGATGATGAAATCCGCTGTCAACCATGAGACTGTAGCGGTTATAATCGTCTGGACCTTTCAGCAGTTTTTGCCGGTAGTTATCCTCCGGCCACATATCTACCTCGATGAGGTCCGGACGCGCATCGTTGTTAAAGTCCGCAATGTCGGTGCCCATGCCATTCCGCGAAAGATGGCCGAAAGACTTTTTGGTGGTCTCCGTGAACGTCCCATCGTGGTTATTGAGGTACATGAAGTCCTGTTCTTCATAGTCGTTGGTAACAAAGATATCCGGCCATCCATCATTGTTCAGGTCGCTGATGGATACGCCCAGTCCGAAATTTATTCCACCACCATGAATACCGGCTTCCTGACTCACCTCGGTAAAGTACTCCCCGGGTTTTATGTCACCGCCTTTAGCAACGATCATCTCATTCCTGTAAAGACGGTTACCGAATTGCGGGTGACGTGAATTGCGCAGCTTGTTGGTGTTGATGAAAGGAGAATAAAAATGGCTTCCGTGATTGATGAGGAACATATCCAGGTCGCCGTCGCGATCGTAGTCGAAGAACGACGCCTGCGTGGAGTAAGTGCCCGGTGCATCGAGTCCATACGCCTTTGCGCGCTCGGTAAAGGTGACGGTACCATTCTTATCAGCGCCGTTGTTGATGTACAGTTCGTTGGAGAGTGACTGCTTCGCATCCGGTCCGGAGTAGCATACATACAGGTCGAGCCATCCGTCGCCGTTGACATCGGCGGCCGTCACACCGGTCTTCCAGAGGTCCCGGCCTGCGACACCGGCGGATGTTGTAACGTCTTTAAATTTCAGATCGCCTTCGTTGAGGTAAAGGCGGTTGCTGACGGTATTGCCGGTGAAGTAAAGGTCGCACCATCCGTCGTTGTTAAAATCACCGGCTGCAACACCGCCGCCGTTGTAAGTGTACTCGTAGGTGAGGATGTTCACCTCGGGCGATTCTTCGATCTTGTTTTCGAAGTCGATGCCGGAATCTGTGGATGAAAGTTTTGTGAACAGCGTTGTATTTTTATCCTCCGAATGACAGCCGGTAAACAGAACGGTCATTGAGAAAAGTATCCGAAACAAAGTCTGCTGTATAAATCTTATCATTAAAAGTCATTTCGGGAAAAGTTGCCGCTCGGCGTGTGCGACCAGTTACCTTATTCGCAGCCGCAAAATACGTACCTACAAAACCCTTCGGCGTCGGTTCCGACGGCCAGTAAAAAAATCAGGGGAAAGGTCCCCTGATTTCACATGCAAACTATAAACGAGACTAGTCCACGGTGACGACCTTGGTAGTCAGATTAACCGTGATCGTTCGCGGGCCTGTGGCGCCGTTATACCGGAAGTTATGATCCGTCGGTCCCTGGTCACCCAGTTCGCTGTCAATAGTCGTGAAATACTCATACGTATATGACGGGTTCCAGTCCTGTTGCGGAAAGAATCGAAACAAACCATCGTTGGTGAGATCTGTCGTGATTGTAAATGTGCCAGCGCCGGCGTTATAGGTCATTTCCTCATACAATCCGTCGGTCCATCCCCAGCCAAAATCAGAGCCGGTTATGTAAAGCACAGGTGCGGGAGGATCGCCGAGGGTCACGCTCTTTGCATTCAGGTCGACTCTAACCTTCTGCGATCCCGGCGTGCCGACGTATTTGAAATTGTTGTCGTTGTCGTTCGGGTTCAATTCAAAGGCGGGGTCGACGGTTTCAAAATCAGTGTATTTGTAGGATACCGGCGCCCAATCATATTGACCGAAAAACCGGAATATGTCGTTGCTGATGTTGGTGGTCGCTTCGAATACGCCGGGTTTGATGTACGTCATCTTGACGGGCGTTCCGGGATCCCAGTTCCAGCCATTGATGGCGCCGCCGACCATATACATAACCGGTTCATCAACGGCTACTGCGGTCACGGTTTTAGCGGTTAAGTCGACGTTGATCTTATACCACCCTGATTCGCCGACCACTTTCAGATTCGAATCATCGTCATTAGCGTTTTCGAAAACAGGGTCGACACTGGTAAAGAAGGGATAGTTCCAAGATTGCGGATTCCAGTCGAGCTGGGCAAAAAAGCGAAATGCTCCACCATTGGTGAGGTATGTAACAGTTTCGTATTTCCTAAATTCACTGCTCTGCCATTCGACAGCATTATCAGGCCAGGGTCCCCAGCCTTTTAATGCCGCGCCCATTCCCCAGATCGGCGGGAAGGTTGTGGCATAAGGAGTGACCTCAATGGTCTTTGTTGTTGAAACAACAGCGGGCACCCCGTTACCAATGTCTGAAATAACTCGTAATTCAATATCAGCGGATTCCTGCGGTGTAAGACCAAGACCCAGCAAAATGTCATTGATGGCGCCGACCTTGACAGCCACTGTAGGGAACCTTGACGTTGTTATGTCGCTGGCATTGGCAAAATTATTTCCAGCTACATCAGCCTGCAGGGTATACGTTGCTGAAGCCTGAAAACCGAAATCAGGTACACCCCACTCGAACGTCTCAAACGTCTCGTCTTTGTCATCCATCGTGAGGACGTACGAAGCAGCAGAAGGATCCTTTAA
>DASPJC010000050.1:0-4340 GCA_035628815.1 Ohtaekwangia sp.
TTTACGATGCGTTCAGCGTACATCACGACTGGTACCCCACGCGTTACCTGGCCATCGACCAGGGGCCGATCGTTGTGATGATGGAGAACCAGCGCAGCGGATTGCTGTGGGATTTGTTTATGAGTTGCCCGGAAGTAAAAACAGGATTGAAGAAACTTGGATTTGAAAGCCCGGCATTATAACCGGTCGTCAGATCAAACATGAATGAGGACGGTTACGACGATATTGACCAATAGCGTTTCATGGATCACCGGGTGTATGTATGGTACACTAGTCATAGCGTTGGCTATCGGGTGCAGTAATGGCGTCGCGGCGCAGACAGTGCAACCTGGCACCTTCTGCAATCCTGTTGACCTGGACTATACCTACATGATCTACAATGCCCACGAAGACATCTCGTATCGTTCGGGCGCTGACCCGGCGGTCGTGGAATTCCGGGACGAGTACTACATGTTCGTCACGCGTTCAATGGGGTACTGGCATTCAAAAGATCTTAAAAGCTGGTCATTTATCGCGCCGGAGAAATGGTACTTCGAAGGCTCCAACGCGCCGGCCGCGCACAATTACAAAGACTCTGTGTTGTATGTCGCCGGCAATCCATCCGGCTCCATGAGCATCTTGTACACAGATAACCCTAAGAAAGGTGACTGGAAAGCAGTACCCGCCATTATCAACGACCTGCAGGATCCTGATCTGTTTATCGACGATGATGGCAAGGCCTATATGTTCTGGGGTTCATCCAACGTGTATCCGATCCGTGGGAAGACCCTTGACCGAGCGAAAAATTTCCGTCCTTCAAAGGAGACAACAGAGCTTTTTAACCTTGATGAGGAAAAACATGGATGGGAACGCTTCGGTGAAAATCATTCCGATACAATCCTGGGTGGTTATATCGAAGGACCGTGGCTGACCAAACACAACAACAAATACTACATGCAGTATGCGGCCCCCGGCACCGAGTTTAACGTGTATGGCGATGGCGTATACATCAGCGACGCGCCACTCGGTCCCTACACGTATGCGCCGAACAATCCGGTTTCGTATAAACCCGGAGGCTTCATGAATGGCGCCGGGCATGGCAGCACCGTGAAAGGCCCTTACGGCCAGTACTGGCACTTTGGCTCAATGGCTGTGTCGATCAACGTAAACTGGGAGCGACGCATTGCCATGTATCCGGCGTTCTTCGACAAGGATGGCCTGATGTATTGCAACACATCGTTCGGGGATTATCCGCATTACGCGCCCGCTGTTCCCGGCAAGGCGGGGGAATTTACCGGGTGGATGTTACTCTCGTACAAAAAGCCCGTCAAGGTATCCTCACAGCTGACGTCCTTCGGTCCGGAAAATCTCGTGGATGAAACCGTGAAAACGTTTTGGGTCGCGGCGAAGAACGACGACCAGCAATGGATCATGATCGACCTGGTCAATCCGGCAACGGTGTACGCCTTACAGGTGAATTACCATGACCATCAGTCGAACCTTTATGGCAGGAAAGAAGGATTGTATCACCGGTACCTGATTGAGGGTTCCTCCGACGGGAAAAACTGGATTGTTCTGGTGGACCGGGAAAACAGTTTCAAGGATGCACCGAACGATTATGCGGAACTCGAACAACCGCAGACAGTACGATACGTCCGGTATAAAAATATTCATGTACCAACCCCTTACCTGTCCATCGCGGATCTGCGGGTATTCGGTAAAGGTATGGGCAAAGTCCCTCAGGAAATTAAGAATCTGGTGGTCACACGCCATGCCGACCGCCGCGATTCAACCCTGAAATGGGATGCGCAGCCTGGTGTTCAGGGTTACAATGTACGGTGGGGCATCGCGCCCGATAAGCTTTACAATGCCTGGATGGTATACGATAAAAATTCCCTCGAGATGAAAAGCCTCACGGTAGGTCAGACCTATTACTTCACTGTCGAAGCTTTTAACGAAAATGGTGTCGCTGAACGATCAAAGACCGTGAAAAGTGAATAGGAAAATCATATCCATAGCGTTCATAGGCATTGCATGGGTCGGTGTTGTATCGGCACAGGAGCCTTTGCACGACAAGATCTTTTTTGCGAACAGCAGAATGCCCGCGAATTATTTTTACAGTGAAGCCACGTACACCTCGCCCAGCTGGATCGAACACACCCACGGTAAACTGCTGGTCAGCGATAAACACCTGACTCCCGGAAATTCCTTGTCATTGCACTATACGTCAGCGGAAAAAGGATCATGGACCGCAAAACTGCTCTACCGGCCGTTGCGTGGAATTGATTTCTTCAAGCCTGCAACACATCTCGTTTTCTGGTTACAGGTAGACTCTCGAACAGCAGTTGATGAACTTCCTGCCGTCGGTATCAGTGATAAAGAAAAGGATCCTGCAATATTTTTGCCGATGCAGAAATATACCGGCTCATTCGGGGCGGGCCAATGGATGAGGATTGCCGTGCCGCTAAAGGATTTGGGTGAGGAAAATATTGACGCGATCAACGCAGTTGTCTTTCGCCAGCAGTCTGCCGATGGAAAAGAACATGCTATCCTTATTGACCAGGTGGAGCTGTTACAGGAAACATCAGTCCAACCGTTACGGCTAACGCCACAGCTGGTATCCGCGGAAGGATTTGCCCGTCATATTGACATCGCCTGGAAACCCGTCACGGATCCTGCGGTTAAGTACATCAAGATTTATCGTGCTTCGGATAACAAGACGTACCTTCCAATAGGCGTTTAAATTCCGCAGATCAGCCGCTATGCCGACTTCCTGAAACACGATGGAAACTATAGCTATAAGATCACACTGCTCGATTCCCGTTATCGTGAAACACCTGCATCCAATGTCGTTCGCGCCACGACAAAACCCATGGACGATGAAGCGCTGCTTGATATGGTACAGCAGGCACACTTCCGTTATTATTGGGAAGGGGCGGAAAAGCACAGCGGCCTGTCACTTGAGAATATTCCGGGCCGTGCCGAAATGGTGGCGTCCGGGGCTTCCGGATTCGGGATCATGGCGTTACTGGTGGGCGCCGAGCGAAAATTCGTCACGCGGCAGGAAGCGGTTGACCGGTTCCTGAAGATCACAACCTTCCTTGAAAAAGCGGAGAAGTTTCATGGTGCGTTTTCTCATTTCATCAATGGCCCGACCGGGAAAGTAGAGCCGTTCTTCGGTCAGCGCGACAACGGCGGCGACCTCGTGGAGACATCTTTTCTTGTCCAGGGCCTTCTCGCAGCCCGGCAATATTTTTCGGGCGCTACGGATTCCGAGCGACTGATCCGGGAACGCATCGACAAAATCTGGAAGGATATTGAATGGGACTGGTACCGTCAGTTCCCCGATAGCAAATATCTGTACTGGCATTGGTCGCCCGATCAGGCGTGGGTCATCAATCACAAGCTTATCGGATGGAACGAGACGATGATCACGTACCTGCTGGCCATAGCCTCACGCGAACATGCCATACCCGCGTCGCTTTACTATACGGGCTGGGCCAGCCAGGATGAAGAAGCCCGGCAATATCGCAGCGGCTGGGGAAAGACCAATGACGGCGATCATTATACCAATGGAAACACTTACTACGGCATCCCCCTGAAAGTGGGTGTATCAAACGGTGGTCCGTTGTTTTTTATTCATTATTCTTTCCTGGGCGCGGACCCCCGCAAAATTTCGGATGCCTACACGGATTATTTCAGCAACAACCAGGCTATCGCGCTGATCAACTACCGGTATTGTGTCGAGAATCCCGAAGGACATCAGGGATATGGAAAGGATTGCTGGGGGTTGACGGCCAGCGATGGCTTGTGGAATTATTCAGCGAACGAACCGGTACCCGCAGCCGATGAAGGCAAGATGACGCCAACGGGTGCACTGGCCTCCTTCCCCTATACACCGCGGGAATCAATGGCGGCGCTTAAAAATTATTACTACAACCACGGCGATTTTCTTTGGGGCGAGTATGGCTTCCGCGATGCTTTTAACCTGGACGAGAACTGGTGTGGTGAGATTTACATGGGATTGAACCAGGCGCCCATTGTAGTGATGATCGAAAATCACCGCAGTGGTCTGCTCTGGAACCTGTTTATGAGAAACACCGAAATACAGGACGCTTTGACAAAGGTGAAAAATCTGAAACCAGACGCCGAATAAATGACGGCATGGTGAATAAAGATGAATTGAATTGAAAGGATACTTATCTCAGAATCATGATGACTAGAAGACTAAATGCATGCATCACCATAATGCTGCTTGTTGCCGCTGGCTGTGCCTCCCGATCGAAGAACGAGCGTGGTAGCGTTGGCTATAAAGTAGATTCGTTGCTGAACCTCATGACGCTGGAAGAGAAGATCGGCCA
>DASPJC010000051.1:0-13411 GCA_035628815.1 Ohtaekwangia sp.
CGGTGCGTAGGGTAGGGGAACGTCAAAACTGTTGACCCGGTAAATCGGTGCATCGAGGTAATCGAAGGCATGCCGCTGTACGTGGTAAGTAATCTCTGTCGCAATCGAAGACAAGGGCCAGGCTTCCTCAACGATTACCAGGCGGTTTGTCTTTTTTACTGACTCGACGATGGCCGCATAATCGATCGGACGAACCGAACGGAGGTCGATGACTTCTGCCGAGATGCCTTCCTTCTCCAGGTCGCTTGCCGCCGCCAGTGCGACCTTCATGATCTTTCCAAAGGAGACGATGGTAACGTCGCTGCCGGCTTTCTTTGTATCCGCCTGGCCGATGGGTATAAGGTATTCTTCCGTGGGAACCTCGCCCTTATCCGCATACATCAGCTCAGACTCCATAAAAATAACCGGGTCATTATCACGTATCGACGACTTCAGGAGCCCTTTGGCATCGTAAGGGTTCGAAGGCACCACAACCTTTAAACCAGGGGTGTTGGCGAACCAGTTCTCAAAATTCTGTGAATGCTGGGCTCCCAGCTGGCCTGCGTTGCCCGTAGGACCACGGAATACCATCGGAGCACCGTATTGGCCGCCGGACATCGACAGGATCTTGGCGGCGCTATTAATGATCTGGTCGATGGCGACCAAAGAGAAGTTGAATGTCATGAATTCCACGATGGGGCGGAGTCCGTTCATGGCTGCTCCCACGCCGATACCGGCAAATCCAAGCTCTGAGATAGGAGTATCGAGGACCCGTTCCGGTCCGAATTCATCCAGCATACCCTGGCTTACCTTGTATGCGCCGTTATATTCGGCGACCTCTTCACCCATCAGCACAATGCTAGGGTCTCTGCGCATCTCTTCGTTCATGGCCTCGCGCAGGGCCTCTCGAAACTGGATCTCTCTCATAAACCTTGTTGGAAAACGCGTAAAAATAGCATCCCGGGGGGGATTGGCCAAACAAATTCAGGGGAGGTTTTTAAAACGTTAAGGGGGCCGTTAAAAACAAAACCCCGTTTCGGGTTACGAAACGGGGTTTGTTGTCAGTTATCTGTACTGGATTACTTCAGTGCATTGATGAAGGATTCGTTGGTCTTGACCTTATCGAATTCAAGGTCGCTCAACGCTGATTCTTTCAGCGAAGGATCGATCTTAACCGCATTGCCCAGGTGGCTTGCGACACCGTCAGCATTGTTTAAACGCGCGGAGGCAACAGCTGCACCATAGTGTGCAACGGCCAGGTTATTATCCTTACTGATCGCATCGTTGAATGAAGTCAGTGCATTCTGGTAGTCTTTGCTTAACAATTGTGCGAGGCCTTTGTTGAAAAGGTTATCGGCATTGTCTGTTGCGTTGGATTCTGAATTAACGGCACCGGCATAATCCGCTTTTACGATTTCCGCGGCACCTTTAACACCGTTTACACCGGCTGCATTGTCTCCGCTCAATCCCGAGCCAAGCGCTCTGCTGGCGAAGCTGTGCGCAGCGTAGGCGTTGCCTTTCAACATGTGAACGGAAGCCAGGTTAGCATTTACTTCGGGAGCATCGTTCAGCTTGGAAGCAATCTCAAGCTGAGCCTGTGCTTTATCAGCAAGGGCTGCTGCGTTAGCAGGGTTTTCAATAGCCTGTGCGATATAGACCGCGCCAAGGTTGTTGTGTGCATTCCAGTTGGAACCTTTCTTGGTTGCTGCTTCGTAGATCGCTGCTTTTTCTTCCAGCGAAGGGGTCAGCGTGGCAGAATACATTAATTCTTCGAAAGAGAGTGTGTCGGCATCAACCGAACCCTGGGATACCTGCTTGGAAAGCACAGAGATCTCAGCGTCTGTTTTCTTTTCTTTAACAACCAGAATTTCAGTTTTTGCAGTTCTCAGTTTCGGATAAACATCGCGGAATACTTTCCTGTACGTAGGAAGTCTTTTCATCTGCCGTTCCTGATCTTCAAATGTTCCACCGGCATTGATGATGTTCAGGTATTCTGCTTTTTCTTCAGAAGTGATGCCTGTGTAGGCTTCAAGTTCAGTCTTGAAACCAGTCCAGTCCTGGATAACGGGCTTCAGGATAAACTGGATGGAATCAGCCTTTCCTTTGTAATCATATTTCTTCATTTCCTGGCGGTAGAATTTTTCGATCGCCGCAGCACGGTCGGGAGACAGTTTTGCGTTGATACGTTCTGCACCTTCAGGAGAGTGAGTACCGGTGATGGTTACGGTACGGGTAGCGTTCTTGGACGCGATGAAAGCATCGAGTTGTTTACCTTTAGGGCTTCTGATCTCTGAAGTTCTCAGAACAGAACGGCCTTGTTCGAAAATGAAATCAGGGATAACAACCGGAACGAGTTCTTCCTGGTTGTTGTAACCATGGTCCGCGTAAGCGGCAAAATATACGGGCTTGACCAGTTTCGAGGTAGTAATTACTCCTGTTGCAATCGCCATCCGGGGGGAAGTTTTAGACTTCGTTCCTTTGGAAGCAACGCCTTCCACTTCCAGTGTTCCGGTCTTCATTGCCGGCTGATAGGGGAAAAAGAAGCTTTTGGTTACCCGGGGCTGCTCGGTAGCAGCATTGGGATAATCTTCGGCCTTAAAAGGGACCGGCTCCAGGGCAAGTTCGCTCTCTCCGTATTTGTAGAAGCTATTCACCGTATAAACGGTGCCTTTCTTCAACATTTTAACCGGAAGAGATGCCGCCATTTCGTAGGCTACGGTGTCCTTATGAACTTCCAGCGGGTTAGGAGTAACCGTTAACTGTTGTTCTTTGGACATTTTTACCATTTTGGGCAGCGTACAGCCCGCGAGGGTCAATGCACCGAAGATCAGAAATGAGTAAACTACTTTTCTCATTGGATTTTAGTTTATTAGTTGAGTTTGACAGGTTGCAAAACTATACTTATGTGTATTTTGTTGCAATTATACTCAAAAAATTAAGATTGGCGTGTCCATAATAAAGTTGTACGCGCGTTATATTTGTGAGCCGGATTTTTGTTCGACAAATCAACTTTTTGGCAAGTTGAAAGTTTAATAGCGAGGATAGTATGAACCGATTGACTGATAAAATCCAGCATTTCTTTGAGAGTTATGCTTTTGGGGTCTGTACCCACCTGGGCGAAAAACTGGGGATCGCAACGTCCAGTATCCGCTTGTTTTTCATTTACGCGTCGTTTTTGACGGTTGGATCCCCCGTTATCATCTATTTATCGATCGCTTTCGTCATGAATATGCGCAAACACCTGCGCAAACGGAAACCTGTGTGGGATTATTGAGCGTTTAAACAGCCTTTCCGGCCGTTTCCACCAGCTTATTGTAGGTTTTGCGCGACTGCAGATAAAATGCGGTGATGATCAGCCCGGGATAGATTGTCCGCCCCGAAAAATAAGGGTACGCTTTGAGCGCCTGCCGCTTCTTCATGTCACGGCCTATCCGACGCAAAAAATGCGCCTGGGCCTTCAAAACGCCCCCCGCGCTTCCAAATCTGCCCTTCAATACAAAAACCAGCGCGGCAAGGCCATCCAGCAGAAAGCGCAAGGGTAACTTATACCAGATCTCCAGGTTGTTGAAATGTTTGAAAATAAGGGAGAGATTGTTCCGGAAGTTGAGGTAGGTTTTACGGGGACTGTCGTATCCCAGTGTTCCGGCGCCTACATGATATACAGTACTGATCCCGCAATACGCTATTTTCTGTCCGCTGCGCTGGATTTTCCAGCAGAGATCAATCTCTTCCATGTGCGCAAAAAAATCTTCGTCCAGGCCACCGAGCTGATGGTACACTTCGGCCCGGATGATCATGCAGGCGCCCGATGACCAGAAGATCTCCGCTTGATCATTATACTGTCCGTTGTCTTTTTCGACCTTCTGAAATATCCTTCCCCGGCAAAACGGGTAGCCGAATGCATCGATGAACCCGCCGCCGGCACCGGCATATTCGAACAAAGTCTTGTCGCGCTGTGAAAGTATTTTCGGCTGGACTGCGGCGATGCGCGGATCGCTGTCCAGCATTGCAATCATTGGCTTCAGCCAGCCCGGGGTTACTTCTACATCGGAATTCAGCAGTACATAATAATCCGCGCCCACCTGTCCGAGGGCGCGGTTGTAGCCGCCGCAAAAACCATAGTTGGCAGGAAGTAGTATAGTCCGGACGTTGGGAAAATCCTGTTGAAGGGTGTGCAGGGATTGGTCGGTGGATCCGTTATCGGCGACGATGACTTCTGCCTCCGGAGAATGTTGTGTAACCGACGGCAGGAACTGCCGCAACAGTTTTTCGCCATTGTAGTTGAGAATGACAACGGCCGTATGGCTCATCCCATCAGCCCGCTTAAGTCCATGCCTGGAATATTAGGGATCAGTCCTTCGGTACTTTTTCGAAGTTCTTCTTTGGCCAGTACCTCCGCTTCTTCTGACGCTTTGTTGACGGCGGCGACGAGCAGGTCCTGCAGGATCGATTTGTCTTCTGACTTGAGTAAGCCCGGATCGATGTCTACAGACACCAGCTGTTTTTTTCCGTTGACCGTAGCTTTAACCATCCCACCGCCCGATTCGCCGTGTGCCTGTATCTTGACGAGATTGTCCTGTGCTTCTTTAATCCGGGCCTGGACCTCCTTCATCTTGCCCATCATTTTCATCATGTCGAACATATGCCTTCATTTAATAGATGAATTCAAAGGTACTCGTTTGGCGATGATTTGAAAAGCACCAACAGGCCACTGTTTTAACCGGTAAGCTCTATGCAAGCAGGAACCAGGCCGCCAGGTCTAACGAACAAAAAATGTTACTTCTTCTTCAGCAACAGAACGGTCCCAGATCTGTCAAACGTGCGGCCCGCGAGATCGACGATCCTAGCAGTAAAGACATAGGTAGATTCCGGCATCAGATCTCCTTTGTAGGTACCGTCCCAGCCCTGCCCGCCGAGGTCGTCAGTAATAAACATCAGCTCGCCCCAGCGGTTAAATATCTTCATTTCAAATTTTGCGATGAACTGGCCGAATACCTGGAACGTATCGTTCAGGCCGTCCTTGTTTGGTGTGAAGGCGGTGGGATAATAAAGCTGCGGTTCTTTTGTGATGGCGATCGCGTTGGAAACGGAAACAACCACGCCGGCCTGGGTTGGGATAGCCGTTATAATGTAGATGTAGGATTGATTTATAAAATCTTCACCGCTGTCGGTCAACGTATTCCCGTTCACATTAAAGCTTTGCAGCAGATTACCCTCCATGTCATACTTGTCAACCTGGTATTCGTCCACGCCGTTTTTCCATCCTTCATAATTGCTCCAGGCCAGCATGATGGAATTGTCGTTCTGTAATGAGCCAGTCAATCGCACAGGACAGGCATCGGCGCTGGGAGGACTCTGATTGCCACAGTTGTCGATATAGGAGATGCGGTAACAGGTTTGTACGTTGGTGTTGTAGTCGTTATCGGTAAAGGTCTGCTGCGTTGATGTTGCAAGCGGTGCGTAATTCCCATCGACCGCTTTTACGATGGTGTATTCGGCTGCCGTGAACAGCGGGTCCTGTGTCCATTCAAGCTGGACGGATTGCTGGTTCACGATAGACGAAATATTTTCTACCGGCGCGGGTATGGTGGTGGAGATAGCGGTTACCGTTTTCTCCATGGAAACACTGGTGGCACCGCCTGGATAGTTTGTGATCAGCTGATAGCGGTAAGGCGTATTGCAGATCACATCGGTATCGGTATACGCGAACTGGTTGGCGGGTATTACCGGCGGCAACGCAGCACCATCCTTCATGACCGTGTACCCGCTTGCGCCGACTGCGGAGGTAACCCATTTCAGAGCATTCTGATCGTCTTGCGCGGCGACATCGGAATTGGCGCTGCACACGACATTTGAAACCGCCGCGGTGGTGGTGTTGGTGCAGGGATCAAAAGGGTCCAGCCTGAAACAGTAGTATTCATCATCGGGACGAAGATTGGGAAGGATCACCGTAGCGTCTGATGTCAATGTGAAATTCTGGAAGGCACCCGGACTGTTGCGGGAAACCATCACCCGGTACTGAACATCGGGCGTGATGGCCTGGTCGAGCTGCACTTCTGTTCCTGTTTGCAGCGCGGTTACCTGTTGCAGTGTGGCAGCAGGCAGGGTGGGCGTTACAAGAACGGTGCGGGCGCTGTCGAAGCAATTGTCTGCGGCATTATCGTTTCTCCCGCGAACGGACACGACCCGGTTCACGGGCGGTGGTGGCGGTGCAGCAAACAGGTGCTCATCGTTTTTGGTGATCGATGCGTCTTTGGTCAGTACCATGCCGTCGTCGTAACTGAAAACATAATTGTCGAAATTGGTGTCGGTTACCCGCACGGCGACGCGACTGCCATTGCAGGCGTAGGCTTCGAATGCGGGTTTTATATTGGGTCTGACGGTGATCTGCAGGTTGTCGTTATCGGTGCCGGTGACGCCCACCACGATCTGCAGATCAAAGGTCCCGGCATTCATATACTGGAGCGTGTCGCCATCGACCACGAGCTTTGAACGCCCGTTGCCATACAGCGCTGTACATGAGGTTACACCGTCGCAGAGGTTATGATCGAGGGTGAGCGTGAATGGCGCGCAGCCTTCTTTTTCATCGACCATGAACTTTCCATTATTACTGGGATATTGCGCCAGTACCCGGGAGGGTAAAATGCACGTCGCGATCAGTAGGATGAAAAGCCGTCCGTTCATGCTGAATGTTCTACAGGAAAGTTTTTCAGGTACAATTCGGTTTTCCGTATGTCGTCGTGCAACACGCGGTCATCCTCTATAAACGGCACGGTTTGCCGGAAAGTATGTACGAATTCCTCCAGGTATGGCGACGTTTTAAGGGGTCTTCTGAAAGTTAATGCCTGCGCTGCCGTGATCAGTTCGATCGCGAGGATGGAATAAACGTTGTTCAGGACGCGGTACGCTTTCGTAGCCGCGTTCGCGCCCATACTGACGTGATCCTCCTGGCCATTCGATGAAACGATGGAATCGACAGAAGCTGGCGTACACAATTGCTTGTTCTGGCTTACCAGCGATGCGGCTGTGTATTGTGGAATCATCAGCCCCGAATTGATACCCGGATTGGCGACAAGGTAATTTGGAAGGTCGCGGACCCCGGAAATAAGCTGGTACGTTCTGCGTTCAGAAATGTTCCCCAGCTCTGCCATGGCGATCGCCAGGAAATCCATTCCTAATGCGAGCGGCTGGCCATGAAAGTTCCCGGCTGAAATGATCGTATCGTCTTCAGGAAAAATGTTTGGGTTATCGGTTACGCTGTTGACTTCCGTAAGTATCGTCCGCTCGACAAAAGCTACGACATCCTCGCTGGCGCCATGCACTTGTGGTATGCACCGGAAGGAGTAGGGGTCCTGCACATGTTTTTTCTCCTGCCGGATCAGGTCGCTTCCCTGGAGTAATTCGACGATGGCACGTGCGGTCTGTACCTGCCCCGCGTGGGGTCTGATCATATGGACCGGTTCGAGGAACGGTTCAATACGCCCGTCGAATGCATCGAGGGAAAGTGCGCTGATGGTGGTCGCGAGTTTCAGCAGGCGTTGTGCGTGAACCATGCACCACACACTGTATGCACTCATGAACTGCGTGCCATTCAGCAACGCAAGCCCTTCTTTTGCTTCAAACCGTATGGGCGCCCACGCAAATATTTCATTGACCTCCGATGCCTGAACGCATTTGTTCTCATGGTAAACTTCTCCCAGTCCCAGCAACGGCAATGACAAATGCGCCAATGGTGCCAGGTCACCTGACGCGCCCAAAGATCCCATTTCAAACACGCGCGGAAAGACGTTATGGTTGAACATGGCGGCGAGGCGTTCCACCGTGGCCAGCTGTACGCCGGAGTGGCCATACGCCAACGACTGCACTTTCAAAAACAGCATGAGCCTGACAATTTCCTGCGGAATATCAGGGCCGGTGCCGCAGGCGTGTGACTTCACCAGGTTCTCCTGCAACTGCTCCAGCTGATCCGGGGATATGTAGCGGTTGTACAGCGAGCCGAAACCTGTATTAATGCCATAGAGTGGTTGGCGTGTCGTTTCCAGCTTCTGGTCGAGGTAGCTTCTGCAGCGAACAATCTTTTCACGGGCTTCATCCGATAACTGAAGGGTCACGCGCTGATGAAGGATCCGCGCTAGATCCTGTCGCGTAAGTTGCCTGGCCGAAATGTAATGAACTGTTTCTTTCGACATTCACCTGTTGATTATCATCGCGCTTGTCTTACAGCACCCCGAAGTACGAAGATCATTTTAATTTCTGAATAATCTGATCGATGGTAAGGCTTTCCTGTTCGCCGGTTTCAAAATTCTTGAGACCCAGGGAACCGCTTTTTACTTCGTCCGGTCCGATGACGAGCGCATAGGGTATGGCTTTCCTGTTAGCGTAATCCAGTTGCTTTTTGAGTTTGCTTTGATCCGGGTAAATTTCCGCGGAAAGACCGGCTGCCCGGAGTTTATTTAAGGCACCGAGTCCGTAAAGTTTTGTCTCTTCATCGAAATGGCAAACCAGCACTTTTGCCGAGGCATTGGCATTCTTCGGAAAAAGTCCTAATTCCTCCATCGCATCATAGATCCGGTCCACGCCGAACGAAAATCCCACGCCGGACAGGTTGTCTTTATCGCCGAAAGCCCTGGTAAGGTTATCATACCGGCCGCCGCCACTCACGCTTCCGATACTGACGTTGTTGATCTTGACTTCAAAAATGCAACCGGTGTAGTAGCTGAGTCCCCGTGCCAGGGCCACGTCGAATTCTACGTGATCGTCACTGCTTCCGCAGCTGCTCAATAGATTCAGCACCTCCTGCAGGTCGCGCAAGCCGGCTTGTCCTGCTGGAATGTTTTCAAAACACGTATTGAGATAGGCTATCTTGTTGGTCGTTGTTCCCTTCACGTTGAGAAGGTTGAAAGCGCTGGTAAGACTCGCCTCGCTGAAACCTTTCGCCCGCAGTTCATCCTTTACTTTTTCCTCACCGATCTTATCGAGCTTGTCGATGGCGACAAACAACGCTGTTTCATTCCCGGCTGCATCAGCCACAGCCGCGAGGCCGGACAGGATACTGCGGTGGTTGATCTTGATGGTATAGTCTGTTATCCCGAGACGCTGAAACACATCTTTGATCATCAGAATGATCTCGGTCTCGCAGATCAGGGAAGCAGTTCCGACCACGTCGGCATCGCATTGATAAAACTCGCGGTACCTTCCTTTTTGCGGCCGGTCGGCCCGCCAGACGGGTTGTATCTGGTAGCGCTTGAAAGGAAAAACAATTTCGTTACGGTTCATCACAACATACCGGGCAAAGGGCACCGTAAGATCGTAGCGGAGTCCTTTTTCGGCAATGGTGGGCGTGATCAACCTGGAGTTCCTGGCAGTCAAACCGGCAGGATCGACATCTTTCAGATAGTCACCCGAGTTGAGGATTTTAAACAGCAGTTGGTCCCCCTCGTCGCCATATTTTCCCGTAAGGGTTGCCAGATTTTCCATTGCAGGCGTTTCAAGGGGCTGAAATCCATAGGTTCGAAACACCTTCTGGATGTGCGTAAAGATAAACTGCCGCCTGGCCATCACGGCCGGTCCAAAATCACGCGTTCCTTTGGGTAATGAAGGTTTTTCCATAAACCGCGCAAATTAAAGAACCTGTGGGCAAAAATGCACCGATATGCTATTTTTATGATCCCTGCGCTTGTCAGCTTATGCAGCATTGTTACATACAATGATCTGGATAGTTGCCAGCTCCGGGCAGGCATTTATTCGGTATTTTTCTTTGCAATAATCGATTTACGACTTATTTTTGCGCTCCTTTTTAACATAAAAGCGCCATGGCAGTAACCAGACTTAAGAGAAAGAACCGCAAGGATAAAGCAAAAGCAGCGGTAAGACGCCAAACCCTGAAAATCCAGAATTTTCAGCCGGTGATCAAAAACGTAGACATCGAACAGATCAAGGAAGAATTCAAAGCGAAGGCTGCGAAAAAATCCTGATTTTAAGTTAAAAATACAAAGCCCTGTGCTCGTCCGAGCTTAGGGCTTTTTTGTTTATACCGGTTCCGTGTTTTCTTATCCTGTCTTTCTCTGGCCAGCGATGGTATCATAATCAAAAACGCAAGCATAATGTCTACCCTGCACCTCGTCAACTGGAATGTAAACGGTATCCGCTCGATCATCAAGAAGGATTTTGTCAGGGATATCCGGCAGATGAACCCCGATATCGTATGTCTCCAGGAAACCAAGGCGGCTGCGGAAGAGGTCCGTTCGGCGCTGGAGTTGTTACCGGAGTATCATGTCCACGTGAACTGTTCGAAGGCGCGGAAAGGTTATTCCGGTACGGCCATCCTTACTAAAAATGAGCCTATCACGGTAACGTGCGACATGGGGCATGAAGAGCACGACCAGGAGGGAAGGGTGATCACAGCGGAGTATCCTACGTTTTTCGTTACAACCGTGTACACACCGAATTCAGGCGAAGGCCTTGCGCGCCTGGATTACCGCGAACGATGGGATCGCGAGTTTAATGAATACGTGACCTGGCTGAACCGAAGGAAGCCCGTGATCATCTGTGGCGACCTCAATGTGGCGCACCAGCCTATCGATATTGCACATGCCAAGGCGAACTATAATAAATCGGCTGGTTATACGCAGCGGGAGATTGATGGATTCACGCGGCTGCTGGAGGCAGGATTTGTCGATACTTTCCGGCGATTCTATCCGGAAGAAGTAAAGTATACTTACTGGAACTACGTGACAAATGCGCGTGCCAAGAACACCGGCTGGCGTATTGATTATTTCCTTGTCTCTGAATCCCTGACAGGAAAAGTAAAAGACGCCATGATCTACAACGAGTATCTCGGGTCGGATCATTGTCCGGTGGGACTCAAAATCGAATTATAAACTAAGGGGCTACCCGCTCGATGTCGGCACCGATCGCTTTCAACCTGCCTTCAATGTTCTGGTAACCGCGGTCAATCTGTTCGATGTTTGAGATTTCACTTGTACCGCTGGCGGATAACGCCGAGATCAGCAACGCAACGCCCGCACGGATGTCGGGTGATGACATCTTGATGCCGCGGAGTGCCTGCTTGCGGTCAAGTCCTATAACGGTCGCCCTATGCGGATCACACAGGATAATTTGCGCGCCCATGTCGATAAGCTTGTCGACGAAGAACAGCCTGCTTTCAAACATTTTCTGATGAATCAGTACCGTTCCTTTGGCCTGCGTCGCGACGACGAGCACAATACTCAGCAGGTCGGGCGTAAATCCGGGCCAGGGCGCATCGGCAATGGTCAGGATAGAACCGTCGATAAAGGTCTCGATGGTATAGCGTTCCTGGGAAGGAATATGAATGTCGTCTCCGCGGAATTCCAGTTTAATGCCCAGCCGGCGGAAGATGTCGGGAATGAGGCCCAGCATGTCGATGCGACAGTTTTTGATGGTAATCTCGGATTGCGTCATGGCGGCGAGGCCGATGAAGCTTCCGATCTCGATCATGTCCGGCAGTAAGGTATGCTCGGTTCCGCCGAGTTTGGTTACGCCTTCAATGGTTAACAGGTTTGAACCGATGCCCGATATTTTTGCGCCCATGCGGTTGAGCATCAGGCAAAGCTGCTGGAGGTAGGGCTCACAGGCTGCATTGTAGATCGTCGTGGTCCCTTTCGCGAGTACCGCGGCCATCACGACGTTGGCCGTACCGGTAACGGAGGCCTCGTCCAGCAGCATGTAGCAACCTTTCAGTTCGGAGGCATCGATCGCGAATAGATGCTCGCCGGCGTCGAAGTTGAATTTCGCCCCGAGTTTTTCAAAACCAAGGAAGTGTGTGTCCAGTCGCCGGCGTCCGATCTTGTCGCCGCCGGGTTTGGGGAGACTTGCTTTTCCAAAGCGCGCCAGGATCGGTCCCAGCAGCATAACGGAACCCCTGAGCGCGGCGGCCTTCTTCCGGTATTCGTCCGTTTCCAGGAACCCTGTGTTGATGTTGGCGGCTGTAAACCGGTAGGTATCGGGTTGCAGCTGCTCGACCTTGCACCCGAGGTCGCCGATCAGCTCGATCAGTTTGTTGACATCGACGATGTTCGGAATGTTATGAATGGTAATGGGCTGGTCCGACAACAGGGTGGCACTCAGGATCTGTAATGCTTCATTCTTGGCGCCTTGCGGGATAATCTCACCTTTAAGTTTTTTCCCGCCTTTGATCTTGAAAACACTCATCTAAAAATGGACAATGGAATGATCGGTGATGAAAAAAGAATGAACGATGGTACAGGGGCTCGGTTACTGGTCCCTTCTTCTCCGGAAATTGCTTCCTTTGTTTTTGTTGAAAGGCCGGTGACCGCCACCGCCTTCGCGGCGTTGATGGCCGACGTTACCACTGACGTTGCCGCCCTGGCCTTGCTGGGGACGTGCCTTCTTGCGCTCCTTGTAAAGCTTTTCGAAGAGGTTGTCTTCACGCACTTTGTCGATAGTCATTTTCAGTGCACCGCCTGACATGAGCTGGATATCTTTCAGGATGACAGAGTCATCGAGCGTTTCCTTGTTCCAGTTGCCGAAGAACGTTTTCATGAGCTTCCCCAGGTAGATGATGGCATCCTCACGTTCCTGCGGATCCTCCAGTTTCAGCGCCTCCTTAACAAGCTTCTCGATATTTTTTCCGTAATGCTTGAAGCGCACATTGTTCTGCGGATACTCCATGCGCTCGGGTTTTTTAAAAAGGATGTCGCGCTCCGGAACAGGGAAGGGGTTGTTGACATCAAGGTCGAAATCCGCGATGATGTACAGGTCATCCCACAGGCGTTGCGGGTCATCACCCTGTTCTTTGATCGTCGGCGTAAGCTGTTTGATAAGCTCAATGAGTGTGTACGACAACTCAGTTCTTTTCTCGATGCTGGGTATGCTTCTGATGTATTCGATTAACTTTTGAACGTTGCGTCCGTATTCTTTAAGAATGATACCGGGACGCGAAGTGTTGTATTCTCCGATGGGCATGAAATATGTATTACTTGGTTAGATTTTCGAATCGCGATTTATGTGATCTCAGGGATTGGCCTTACAAATTTCAGAATAACCAATAGACCGATCAGGGGTCAGGGATTCTATACCTGCAAAGCTAAACAAAAGGTCGAAGCTAGCCAAAAATCGCAGAATGTCTATTGAACAATCCGCAATTTGGCAAAACTCAGCAAAAGCGTTTTTTCGCCTGCTTCCGCAAAATTAATCTTCGCTTTCCGGTCTGCTCCGGTGAAATCCATTTTAACAACCGTCCCGAATCCGAATTTGGGATGTTCTACCTTCATGCCCTCCTGCAGTCCGGAGGTATCGCTCGGCGCAAAGTCGGCTGACGGCTTGTAGCTTACGGCTGACTTCGGCGGAGGTGTGGAAGCGATGGTTTTTTTAATGCCATTGACCAGTGTTTTGGCGTATTGGCTGGTCGGTGGCGCGGATTCAAGTCCGG
>DASPJC010000052.1:0-3100 GCA_035628815.1 Ohtaekwangia sp.
CGGTTAATCTTATCATCGTGTCGGCTGAAGAATTCCGCGCCGAAGCGGAACGCCTTGCCGCACACCGCGTGACAGCGGATCACTGGACAGCTGTTGTCGTGACGCCGCAGGAGATCTACAATGAATTTTCCTCGGGGAGGCAGGACGTCAGCGCCATCCGCGACTTTGTGAAAAGTCTGTATGACAAAGATCCCGGCATCGTGAAAGCGTTGTTGCTTTTTGGCAAGGCATCCTATGATTATAACGACCGGGTGAATGACAATACTAACCTGGTTCCCACATACGAATCGCGGAACTCGCTCGATCCGCTGGAAACCTATTCCTCCGATGATTTTTATGGATTCCTGGAAAACGGAAAGGGAAGGTGGGGCGAGTCGCCCGTGCAAAATGACGTAATGGATATTGGTGTTGGCCGGCTTCCTGTAAAAACGGCATCCGAAGCGAAAACCGTTGTCGATAAAATCGTGGACTACGATACGGGCAAAAAAATGTACGGCGGATGGCGAAAAGAAATTGTCTTTGTTGCCGACGATGGAAGCACCACCGATGGCTTTACCAGCACGCATCAATCGCAAGCCAACCAGATGGCAGAAGATATTGAAACGTTGACGCCGGAATTCAATACACAAAAGGTTTTCCTGGGTACGTATCAGAAAAAGGTTAGCGCGAATGGTGAAACCATACCGGACGCCAACGAAGACATCCTCCGGAAAATTGAACGCGGCGCCCTGATCGTGAATTATACCGGGCATGGATCCGAAAAGTTATGGGCCGATGAAAATGTATTTTCGGATGTTGAAATTGGAGAACTGGAAAATCAGCTTTACCCCTTCCTGGTAACGGCAACATGCGAATTCGGACGTCAGGATGATCCGCAACAGATTTCCAGTGCAGAGCTCAGCGTGCTTCACGCAAAAGGCGGCGCGATCGGTCTTGTAACGACGGCGCGTCCCGTTTATTCGTTTACCAATTTTGAGCTCAATAAGGCGTTCTACGAAGCTTTGTTTGTGCGTGACGGCAATAATCGACGCACGCTGGGAGAAATATTCCGCGACACCAAAAACAATAGCATGAGTGGCATCGGGAACCGGAATTTTTCACTGTTGGCCGATCCGTCCATGACACTTGCCATGCCGCACTTTTCCATGGCCGTTACATCCATTGCCACAACATCAGGTTCCGATACTTTAAAAGCATTATCAACCGTCATCGTGAAGGGGCAAATTCAGGATGTGGCCGGAAGCAAGGTCGATGATTTCAACGGCGAAGCTGAAATGGTCGTGTTCGATAAAAAAACAGCCTTTACGACAGTCGGTAAAAACAATCCCGCGTTCAAGTTCAAAAGCTGGTACAGCGCACTTTTCCGCGGGCGCGCTACCGTACGCGACGGTTCATTTGAATTTCGGTTCATGGTTCCGAAAAACATGGCGTACGAAATTGGCCCCGGCAAAATAAGTTTGTATGCGGTCGACGGCCATCGCGGACTGGATGCCGCCGGCGCATCAACGAACTTCAAGATCGGCGGTAGTGAACCGGATCCACAAGGCGACAATACACCACCGCTGATAAAGCCTTATATAGGCGATACCACGTTTGTCAATGGCGGCATCACGTCGCCCCGGACAAGTCTGGTGGTAAGACTTGAAGATGAAAGCGGCATTAATATTTCGAACTATGGTATCGGTAATACACTGATCGCAATACTGGATGACAGCGACCAGGTGTTCCTGCTGAGTGATCATTATACGGCCGATAAAGACACCTATAAAAAGGGATGGATCAATTTCCCGTTGTTAAACCTGTTGCCCGGCAAGCATACCATTACCATCAAAGCCTGGGACACCCATAACAATCCCGGCCAGGCGAAAGTTGATTTTATTGTCAGCGATGGAGAGGCAATTGTGATTGAATCCTTCGGCAATTATCCCAACCCGTTCGACAACGAAACGACCTTATATTTCAAGCACAATCGTTCGGGAGATGACCTTGCGGGAGAGGTGATCATTTATGATAACAGGGGACATCAGCTCAAAACTTATAACTTTATGGTTCCGGCAAGCGATTACCAGGTGGATGCAGTGGAATTGAACGGTTTGAATGATTTCGGACAAAAACTTCCTCCCGGTTTATACTTTGCCCGGCTGGCGGTACGTTCATTATCCAATGGCTCTAAAAATGAGCGGGTTACAAAACTTATTGTGGTGAATTAATTATCTTTACGCGCTTTAAAAAACGTTTAATGAAGTTCAGAGCTGTCTTATTGTTAACTGTAACCCTCGGTTCCGTTCAACAAGCTTTCGCGCAAAATCCGACGCCAGATTATTTGCTGGGACAGGATAACGCTATCACTACGGCAGTTCCGTTCCTGGCTATTTCACCTGACGCACGACATGCCGCGCTGGGTGATGCCGGCGTTGCAACATCACCGGATGCGAATGCCGCATACTGGAATGCTGCCAAGCTTGTCTTCATTGACAAATCGTATGGTGGCTCGCTTTCATATACACCGTGGTTAGGCAAGATCGTAAACGATATGTCGATCGCATACCTCTCCGGATTTTACAAGATCAACCGCGAACAGGTGGTCGCTGTCGGTATGAAGTATTTTGACCTGGGCGATATCAGTTTCCGGGACATCAACAACCAGCCGCTGGGTGATTTTAACCCCCGGGAATTCGCTTTCGATCTTACGTATTCAAGACTGCTGACGGAAAATTTCAGCATCGGTATAGCCGGGCGATATATCCATTCCAATCTGACCGGCGCGTATACCGGCAATGATGCAAAACCCGGAAACAGCGTTGCCGTGGATATCGGTGCATTCTATACAATGACCCTTGAAAGCGCGCGCAATACCACGCTTTCATTTGGTGCCACCATGACCAATATTGGCGCCAAAATCTCGTATACGGGCGGCGCCACCAAAGACTTTCTCCCCACGAACCTGCGGGTAGGGACTGCCTATACCACCGAACTTGATCCTTTTAACAGTATTACATTCATCCTTGATTTCAACAAGCTCCTCGTTCCTACTCCACCGATCCGCGACCCCGATACCGGTGTGATCGTGCACGGCAAAGATCCTGACCGGTCGTTGCTG
>DASPJC010000053.1:0-3468 GCA_035628815.1 Ohtaekwangia sp.
CGCAGGTAGGTATCCTTCGCTTCTCCGGTGGTACGATCGTATTTTTCCTCCGACGTGGTGAGGACGTAAAGAGAAGAAGGCTGTTTGGGCATCTGGTATTTTCCGCTCTTCGCCTCGGCTTCGCGTATGTCCATGATCTCCTGGTGTGACTTCCCTTCTTTTTTCAATTCGCGGCCCCGTGCCATAAACGGTTCAAGATCTTTGTGGTAACAGGCAACACTGAAGCCCGTTTGCTTGGGATCGTCCGCCAGGCAGACCATTTCATTGGTGCCCTTCCGTAAAACGGTGAAATCTCCCTTTGCGTCATAACCGTATACCATGGCGCCATCGCGCAGGTCGGCGGGTGCGGCGAGTACTGCAGACTTGATCTGGATTTCAGCGGGTGGAGTGTTCTGCGCCCATGATGACAGGGGTAAGGCGACCAGTAAGGTTAGCATCGTTTTCATGACGGGTGGTTTTAATGACCGTTGATAAGCAAAGCTACACGATTAACGAAAGATAACAAGGACGATGTACATTATCGCACCGCGGGGCGTTATATTGTATCACCCTCTCAAATGAAGTATTTAGCACTTTTTCTAACCCTCCTGCATGTTACCGGTCTCGCCGGGCAGGATTTCATTACCATATCCGGGCGCGTATTGGATCATGAAACGAACACTGGTCTATCGTACGCCCATATCATTGTCACTGGGCGACCTTACGGCACGGTCTCCAACGAATACGGTGAATTCGCATTCCATATTCCGGCGGATTTGCAAAGCGATACATTGATAATTTCTTTCATCGGCTACACATCTTTACGGGAATCTATCCGGCGTGTTGTAACAGGTAACAAGACGCAATTTTACCTACGTCCCCACCCGGTTATCCTGGAAGGCGTGACGGTGACCGATACCAAGATCACAGCCCTTGAGATAATACAACAGGCACAGAAAAAAATAACGGAAAACTACGCTTCCGACGTACATGTACTGCAAGGGTTTTTCCGCGACTGGAAGGCAGTTGACTTTGCAACGGGGGAAAAAGACAACGGGGTGCTGGTTGAATCGGCTGTCAACATCCTCGCGCCGGGCTATGGAGGAAAGACCAAGCTTCGGGACAGAGTTTACATTAAGGAGATCAGGAGGAGTGAACTTCCGCCCGATGGAAAATGGAATTATTACAATTCACTGTCGGACTTGTTAGGCCGCAACTTCATCAGGAACAAAGCAGCAAAGGACTTCCCCAATCCGGAGGCTGTTTTCAGTTTTCCCAATTCTTTTTCATTTGAATATGATCGAAATTCAGCTGATGCGCACTACACCGTTATCGACGCGTGGTTGCCAGGCGCCGAACTGGTGTATAAGTTTTATATCAATCCGGAATTGGCCGTTGAAAGAATCGACTTTGTCAGCAAAAGGCCATTTATCAGGGGCGACTGGAATATTAAGTCGGTGAATAATACCCAGCGGTTCAGGGAGTGGAAAGGGAATTGGTACTTATCCTACATCAGGCGTAACTGGGAGATTGAAAATTTCGACATCAAGACAGGAAAGCTTTTGCGACGGGAGACTTACTTGATGGAGCTGCTTGTCAATAATATCATCCATAAGGATTCCATTCGCGAAGAAAACCTTGGCGATTTGTCGGATGCACGCAAACCGCTGGAGTTTCAATTGAAGGATTATAATGCTGCATTTTGGAAGAATTACAATATCGTGTTGGACAACCCCCTGGAGGATAGCATCCGGAAACTTTTCGAAAGGGAAAGAAGCCTGTCAGACCAGTTTAGCGCTTCGGCCCGGGAAACGTCACCACCGCCTTCAGCTGCGGGTCTTCCTGAACAGGTAACCGATGACTTGAAATGGGTTGTCGGGAAAAGTGACTCGCTGCAGGGATCGCTAAACGCCGCCAGAACGTGTTATGATGTGAATTATTACGACCTGACAATCGCGGTAATACCGGCGGTCAGGCAATTGAAAGGGACATCAGGTATTTACTTTACCGTTAACAACACGACCGCGGAAATTCAGATCGACTTAAACGCGGCACTAACGATTGATAATATTTTATGGGAGGGGAAGTCGCTGGCATTCAGGCGTACTTACAACGCCGTGTTCATCAGGTTTCCGCAAGCGTTGCTGAAAGGTACCAGGCATAACGTTGTAATCGGATATGCAGGAACGCCGCTGGAAGCCGATTTAAGGATTCCGCATTACGGAGCCTTTGTCTGGACAAAAGATCCCTCAGGAGATCCCTGGATACAATCGATTTGCCAGGGATCCGGCGCAAATGGATGGTGGCCGAATAAAGATCATTTCTCCGACAAGCCGGATAGTGTTTCCATAACCATCACCGCGCCATCAGGATTGATCAACGTTTCGAAT
The DNA here is from genome assembly GCA_035628815.1 of Ohtaekwangia sp. GTDB lineage: Bacteria > Bacteroidota > Bacteroidia > Cytophagales > Cyclobacteriaceae > Ohtaekwangia. The sequence continues at coordinate 2,370 of DASPJC010000053.1, forward strand.
GGCAGTTTGGTTAGCGAGGAAGTTTTTGCTGACAATACTACGTCAAAGTGGAAAATAACCTACCCTGTCCTGAACTACAATGTGGCGTTGAATATCGGGAACTATGTAACATGGCGAGAATCGTTTATCGGGAAAACGGAATTTTTGATAAGCCTGTATGCACTGAAGGATAGTGCGGCCCGGGCAAGAGATGCGTTCAAAATAGTGCAACCGATGTTGCGTGCGTATGAAAACTTTTTTGGTCCATATCCATTTCCAAAGGATGGATTTAAACTCGTACAGACACCGTATCCCATGGAACACCAAAGCTGTGTGGCAGTAGGAGAGAAGCTGGAGGAAGACATTATACTTCATGAAGCAGCTCATGAGTGGTGGGGCAATAGCGTAAGCTGTACTGACCCTGCCGATATATGGATACATGAGGCATTTGCGACCTATGCGGTAGCTTTATTTAAGGAATTTCACTACGGACCAGCAAATGCCATGGCGTATTTCGACTATCTGAAAAAAAATATTAAAGGTGAACATCCATTGGTAGGAATGCACGGGATAAATCATATTCATTATGATATCGGTGACACTTACACAAAAGGAGCGCTGCTGCTGCACACCGTCCGCACGTTGGTTGACATGATTCCCTTTGGTTCGAAACGTTGCGGGGTCTTCAACGGGATTACAGGTACAGATCAATCACTACCGTCGAGATCATCCGGTACATCAATGATAAAACATCGCACGACTTTACTTCCCTTTTCGGACATTATCTTTACAACATTGCAATACCAACATTGGAAATGAAGGTGCAGCGGGTACAGGCCGGTCTTGTATTGCGCTATCGATGGCAGAATGTGCATGCGGCTTTCAATATGCCCCTGAAGCTTAAAAGCGCTCTGCCGGAAAAGTACGCTATCAACGGCTCAAGGATCCTTCGCACGCTGCTCGCCCATGCGCAAGGCCGAGCTCAGGATCCCTATGCAAATCAGCCCTTCAACCATATTCAACCGAATCCTGAGCATGGCACGCGGGCCGGAGAGCTGCGAGCGAAGGATCGGTCCGACACTCATTTCTAATTCGATCTGGAATCGGGCAACACATCCTG
>DASPJC010000054.1:0-7074 GCA_035628815.1 Ohtaekwangia sp.
CCGCTTCGATCGAATAATTGCCATCGCCATCGGTCGCAGTACCGATGGTTGTCCCCCTAATCACGACATTCACGCCAGGAAAAGGGCCGCCCTCCGTGTCTCTTACTGTTCCCGTGACGCGATGCTTCTGCGCATAGGCAGAAACAGCTATCAGCAGAAACAAAAACACAGAAGCTGTTTTCCAAAAGCTCCGGTAGATTTTTTTCATAATCATGGTTTTTGTTTAGTTATTAATTGGTTTGTTTGCTTGCGTTCGTTACTTCATTTTTACCTGTATGGCACTTCCCGAGTACTGAACAATCTCATCAGGATGGGCCGCAAAGCCGACCCCAACAGGCTGATCCTTTTCAACCCAGATCACCTCGAAGGTTCTTGATTCAGGCATATTCTTAAAAGACCCGTTTCGCTGGCCGATGGTCAAGGTCTTTGAAGTTTCTTCATATGAAAGTGGTATCGTGGCATATTGGCCCTTCTCATAGTTGTAATTCACATTCTCGTCTTCGTACAATGCGAACGAAGCGTCATTACCGGTAAAAACATACAAGGTGACAGGGTCCGCAGATTTTTCTGTGCTGTACTGCATTTCCGGACCAGCGGGAACAATGGAACCTTCTTTTACAAATACGGGCATCTTTTCAAGCGGCGCATCTGCCGGGATGGTCTGACCTCCTTCGTAGTATTGACCTGTATAGAAATCGTACCAGCCGGTAGTAGCGGGCAGATAAACCTTCCGCATGCTGCACTTGTACTCATACACGGGATTGATCAGCAACGCAGGACCAAACATGTACTGGTCCGCAATATCCGTAACCCTGGGATCGACGTTGAAGTCCATCACCAGGCCGCGCATTAACGTGTAGTCGTCGAAGTAGCATTTCCCCGCCAGTGAATACAGGTAGGGCATCAGCCGGTAGCGCATTTTATCATAGTACACCATGCTTGAGTAACCTTTGTGGTTCTCCGGCGCGATGTTGAATATTTCACGGTAGGGATACTGGCCGTGCGAACGGAAGATCGGACAGAACGCGCCGAACTGGAACCAGCGCGTGTTCAGTTCGCGCCATTCGTTCAGGGTCTCGCCCGTAGCATGCTCGTACCGTTTCTCCACGGCGAATCCGCCGATGTCCATCGTCCAGTAAGGGATGCCGGATAACGAGAAATTAATACCCGTTGCGATCTGATCCTGAAAATCGCTCCAACGCGACACAATGTCGCCGCTCCAGGTTACAGCACCGTAACGTTGCTGGCCGGCAAAAGCCGACCGGGTTAGAATAAACACGCGTTTTTCCGGACTGGACTGCCGCTGGCCCTCGTAGACACTTTTCGAATTCATCAGCGAGTAGGCATTGAAATACTTTGCGCCCGGCCCGAGCGCGGTGGGACTCATATTTACTTTCCTTTCTTCAAGTGACAGATTGGAATGCATATCAGGTTCAGTAGCGTCGAGCCACCACGCATCAATGCCCAGTGTGTTCAGCTTGGTATCGATCTGTTTCCAGAAAAGTTCCCCGGCGGCCTTGTTAAAGGGATCGTAAAACGTCGACTCATAACCCGTGCCGACCCAATCCTTTCTCTGTTTTTCAATGTTCCGCGCAAACAGGAAACCTTTGCTTTTCATCTCGTCATAGTTCTGCGTTCCTTTATTGAATTTCGGCCACACCGAGATCATGAGTTGCGCATGAAGGTCGTTGTGAAGTTCATCGATCATACCCTGCGGGTCAGGAAACCGCGATGCGTCGAATTCATGCGAACCCCATTTGGGATCTTCCCAGTATTGCCAGTCGAGGACAATATTGTCGAGCGGTATTTTCCGCTTACGATATTCCTTTACGACGTCAACAATTTCCTGCTGCGTGCGATAGCGCTCGCGGCTTTGCCAATAACCCATCGCCCATTTTGGAACAATCGGCGCCTTGCCTGTCAGTTGCCGGTAACCCCGGATAACGTCATCCGCATGATTGCCCCTGATGAAATAGTAGTCGATCTGATCACCCACTTCCGAAGAAAGTGTCAGTCGCTTTTGTTCGGTCTCCGGTAGTGGATCAAGGTGTTTCACAGCCAGGTATGCACCACCGTCGGGCGTCCACTCGATTTTAAGATGATGACGCTGACCTTTTTTTATCGCTGCGGTAAATTTATTGGTCCAGGGATTCCAGCCCTGCCGCCACTTATCCATGATCAGCTGGCCATCAAGCCATACCTTAAAGTATCCGGATGCATAGACCAGAAATTTGTGTTCCCCTTCGACTGCTGAGGTGAATGATCCTTCCCAGATCACCTTGCCATGCCGGGCGACTTCCTTTGGAAAGTTGTCGACCTGCGGTGTTTCCAGAAATTCAAAATCAATCTTATCTTCAATGGTGCTGCGAATAATTTTATCGCCTTCATAATAGTCGGCAGACAGTCCGCCGGGTTGCCCATCCCGTGTAAAAAGAGAAAGGGACGCCAGGGATTCGAAGTCCCGTGGATCTCCAAACTTGCTGATCGAATAATTGTCCCATAAAATGCCATGGTTTCTGTTTGAATACAGGAATGGAACGACATCGACAATGTTGTGCTGTACGAGTTCGACATCCTGTCCTTTGTAATTCATTTGGCCGTTCTGATGACCACCCAGACCATAAAAAGCCTCGTCGTCAGGTGATTCAAAGGACTGGCGAAGGCCATGCGCCTGCATGCCATCCACAGTGATTGGTGTGAACTGCTTCCCGCCACCCTGCTTTTCCCGCAACAGAACATTACCGGCGGAATCCAGGAAAGTAATTTCTCCCGTTGTCAGTAACACTTCGGCGCGAAGCGATGGCGTAACGACAGCGACCATATTTTCTGCTTCATCCAGGCGCCATGAACCGCCTGGTTTCAAAGCGGGGTCCAAAATGAGGCTTTTTTTATTCGACAAGGTGTCCAGCGGTGAAGCCACAACCCGGATGATGTCATCATCAATAACCTGTAATCGCATGATCTGCGGCCCTTTGCCATCAGCAGACGGCGCAAAATGAATAACAATGCCATCGGCTTCCTGTACATAGGAGGCAGTTTGAGAACACCCTCCCAGGATCAGAAGGAGGCATAAGAGGTTCAAAAATGGTCCGCGCGTCATAAGATACCTTTGCAACCGAAAAACGTTTATTTTTTCCGCAATCGGTTGAAATAAAGGTAGGCGAGATGCAGGGTTCGGAGGGTATGGAATTGTTCCCAAGTAGGCTCCCGGGCGTTAACAGAGGGTGTGGAAATGTTTCCGATACCTGTGCAATTTGTTAACAACGCTGTTTGAGCATCAAAAGACAGTGTCACAAAACCGGAAAATTGAGGTTGGGACAGACGTAAACGGTGCGGGGTTCACCCCCGGGCAGCAGCTTTACCAGATAATCACCAGGGCAACAGAAACAGCAATGGCAAAATAGATAACAATCTCCAGGGCCAGGATCAGGTTTCGCTTCTTTCTTAATTTTTCCATTGCTTCCTATCAATGCAGCAATGTATGCGCACACGCCGCGTTTTTAGGATATTAAAACGTCAGGAATAGGGTTGGGTTTGTTACATGCAACAAAACAACCCCAATAAAAATGAGATTTAACATTTAGACCCCTGGCAAACACGCTTACTTAAGGCGGTAAACAACAGGTCGTGCATCGTTGAGAGAAAATATGAGGCGCCGATCGTCGCGCACGATCGCACGGACATCGCCGCGAATTGAAAGTCCGCCTTGAAGTGAAGGAAGAAAGCTAAAGCCCCCGGATCCATCACCCAATAAAATGTCGCCAAAATTTCCCGCCGCCTTTCCAAACCGGGAACGCGCCGCCGAAAGGTTCCCGCCCGTTACCAGGTCCAGGCTCCCGTCCCCGTTGGCATCCATAACTTGTACGGCGTGAATCGGAGCGATCTGGGCTTCATCCGGAAGCGGTCTGAGGGTGAAAAAGCCACCTTCATTCAAGAGGTACGAAGATGTGAAAGTGGACGCGGTTAGTATCGTAGATTTGTTTAATTGATCGGCTGTAAGGATGTCGCTGATGGTAGCTTCCATATACGCGCCATAATCTGGAAATTTTTTCCTGAAAGCCGGTACCTGATCGATCAATTCATCGCGCGTCGCCAGCGGATAGCTTTTGTCGCCGATGAAATAGCACATGACCGGATCTATTGATCCATTCTCATCATAATCACCATAATACAGGGTCACGGGTTTTGAAGACGAAGGTTTGAACTGGTTATTCATTCCAAAATTTCCCGCTACAATGTCCAGGTCGCCATCATTGTCCAGGTCGGCCGTGCGGATGCAATTCCACCAGCCACGTGTGTCATCGCGAATAAATTGTCGGGTGCGGTCGACAAACTTCCCGTCTTCATTAATATACAGCGATATCGGCATCCATTCTCCCACTATCACCAAGTCTGGCTTGTTGTCGTTATTGAGATCCATCCAAGCCGCATCAGTAATCATTCCCGCATGACGAAAAGAAGCTGCCCACCGATCCGTAACGTCTTCAAATTTTCCCTGACCGTCATTCAATAGCAAATAACTTTCAGCCGGAAGCGGGTAACGGCCCGGAACGATCCTTCCACCTACAAACAGATCCTGGTCGCCATCACCATCGATGTCCGCGGCCCGTACACAAGACCCGCTTGATAACATGGCGGGGAGTGCTTCCTTCCTGAAATTTCCCTTTCCGTCGTTGCGGTATAAGCGGTCCTGGATCAGCGGATCGCCGGGAAGGAATTCATATCCGCCGCTGACGACGTAGAGATCCTGGTCACCATCGGCGTCCATATCGAAAAATAACGCGTCAGTGTCCTCTGAATTTGCATCCAGTTCAAAGTCAATTTGTTTTTTCTGTGTATAGGACCCGTTCTTTTGAATCAATATCATCCCCTCCTGCCCCTTCGCACCGCCAAGGTACAGATCCCGTACGGCATCGCCGTTCACATCGGCAGAGGCTAACGACGGACCACTGGTGGAGTACATGCGCGGCAATAAGGCCTGCACTTTAAAATCCACAAACTCGTTTTCCTGATGTTGCGCATTAATTGTACTTTCCTTGACAAATAAAGGAGAGGCTAACCCTGGCACAATGGGAGCAGCTGGTTCTGCGTCACGCTGATGTATCTGGATCATCTGATCAGTCCTCACGTTCACCAGTTTTTCCCTTTCGCCACGTGGCCATTGAACAATGACGGAATCCAGCACGGCAATCGATCCAAGGCCGAAGTGCAGTACCGGTTCTACCGACGACTGAAAACCCCGTTGAGGAGAAAGCGTCCGCGTCATCATTTTTCCGGCGGCATATACATTCACCTTCGCGCCAAACCCGAATGTATTCTGATCATTTCCCTGCAGTTTCACCTTAATGTAGTGGGCGGGAGATCGCTCCTGTTGATTGTTCCGGTATACGCCCGCAACCTCATCGATGTTGTTGGTGATTAGATCGAGGTCGCCGTCGTTGTCAAGATCTGCATACGCGGCCCCGTTCGCTAACGACGCTTCTGTAAATCCCCATTCCCGGGATGCATCGGCGAATTTCAACCCGTCAGAATTCCTGAACATGTAACTATGCGTTTTGCTGGCTGGCATTTTCTCAAGTAGATCGAGCAGGGCACCCTTGTCTTTACCGGTTTTTATTTTAATTGCGTTGTCGGCGCGGTATTTCAAAAAATCGTTACTGGTGAAATTTCTTTTAAAACCACTCGCGATAAAAAGATCCTGTAATCCATCGTTGTCATAATCGGCAAACAGCGCTGACCAGCTCCAGTCCGTATTCGAAATACCCGCGAGCTGACCTACTTCCGAAAAGGTGCCGTTGCCGTTGTTCACCTGAAGCATATTCCGCATGTATTGGTGGTGACGCCCATTCTTAACCATGGCAGCATACACGTCATAACGGTCGGGCCAGTGAAATTCCTTCTGCCTTCTGTTGGTTTCCGGCAACATGTCGACGGATAAGATATCGAGCCATCCGTCGTTGTTAATATCGGCGATATCGACGCCCATGGAAAACTGCGACATGTGTGTCAGCAGGCTATCGGCCACTTCGCTGAAGAACTGTCCTTTACTATTCAGGTAGAGCTTGTCCCGTTCGGTATAGTCGTTCGATGTGTAGATATCCAGCCAGCCATCGTTATTGATATCACCATAGGCGACACCCAAGCCATAGTTGGAAGCCGGGCCGAAAATGCCAAGGGAATCGCTCACGTCCATGAATTTGCCGCCATCGTTCCGATATATCTTATTACCCACATAGCGCTCCCGGGCGGTACCATACCGTGTAGATATGTCAAATGAATTTGAAATCATCAGGCGTGAATGATTCAGGAGGAACAAATCCATGTCCCCGTCTTTATCATAATCCAAAAAAGAAGCCTGCGTCGAATAGGAATCATCATCCAAGCCATACGCGTTCGCTTTGTCCGTGAAGGTGAGATCTTTGTTGTTAATAAAAAGTGCATTGGTTCTGAACAGCGGATGCTGCGCGCCCGACTTGCACACATAAATATCCAGGTAGCCGTCGCCGTTAACATCCGCCATGGCTACGCCCGTGCGCCAACCGCTTTTTGCTGATACCCCCGCTTTTTGTGTAATGTCTTCAAATCGAAAATTCCCTTTATTGAGATAAAGTTTGTTCTCTTCCTGGTTGGCGCTGAAATAAATATCCGGAAGGCCATCGTTGTTGATATCGCCGATCGCTACACCGCCGCCGTTGTAAAAGTATTCGTAGGTAAGAATATTTTCGTTGACATCCTCCTTATTCGTATTTGTAAAGGTGATTCCGGTTTCAGAAGAAGGTATTCTTGTAAAAAGTGTTTCCCTGCTCCTTTCCGGCGTGCCACAACCGGCGAAAGCGAGGAGTGCAACAAATGCGTAAATAATAAGGCGGCGTATCATGTGTAACCGGTGGTCTACAAAAATAGAGAACGCAGACACATTTAATGCGACTGCACAGAAGTTATTTTCACAATCCCCGGTATCGCGCGGCAATCAGACTGGTTCGAAACTTCCCGTATATGCCTTTGAAAGTATGTTGAAGCCGACGAAAATTAGAGTTTCGTCCGCGGCATAAAATTCCTATCTTCTAAAAAAAA
>DASPJC010000055.1:0-2553 GCA_035628815.1 Ohtaekwangia sp.
TTCGTGACGAAATTCTTTGACGAGTTGAAGTTGGCTACATCTTTCGTTCCGACAAACGTCCAGATAGGGGTATCGTTAGCTTTGTTGTAACCTTTCCGCGCGCCATACGAAGCGACCGGTGCGGCAGCGGCAATATAATTCGTGGCGTCGTCTTCAAGGCTGATGTAATCATAAACCCCGTTACCACCGTGGCTGAGACCTGTCAGGTAAATGCGGCTTTTGTCAACGCGATACTTGGTAATAAGGAATTTAATGAAATTCTTCAGGTGCGACGGATCGCCACCACCCCAGTTATTCTGGTTGCCGAGAGTCCCGTGAAACTGGGGCGACACCACGATCATCGGGTATTTTGGATTCCATTTTCTATCCTTGATCATTCGTGGAATTCCGTTGTTCAGTACTTTATCAAGCACGGCAGGGCTATTGGACCCATTGCCACGTTCCGACTTGCCATGTAAGAAAATCAATAACGGGTAGGCCTGGGTTGTGCTGCTATAACCACCGGGAGTGTATACATAGTACCCAAATTTGGCAGCCGTAGATCCCAGGACCTGGCGTTTATGGGTACCGCCGGTATCATGGGGAAGTGCATTCAGCGCGGCATCATAATTTTCATCAACTACTGTAGATTCCTCAGAAACGACCGGTGAAGCGGCAGCGCTGTTCACGACGGGCTGGATATCGTTTGTTTCATCACAGGCGGCCAGGCAGAGAAGCGTGGCGAGACAGAATACCAGAGGTTTTCGCATAGGCAGAGATTTAAAAGGTAAACAGTTGATTAATGGGCTAAAAAGTCATTCACTTCGTACGATCTGAAAAGTTGCACAAAGAGAATCCAACCGGGCTCGCAAGACAAGCTGCGGTCGGCGAATCGACAGTGCGTACTATCGAGCGGTATTAATGGGGAACTAACGCACGGGTATGCGATGGCAACACTTTTGATTTGTAGCTGCACGCCAGGTCGGCAAAGCAGGTGAACTACCGGGCGAGAATGGCTTTTCTATAGGCGATGTTGTGGCCTGGGATAAGCCGGGCTGAACGAAGTGGATGGTCCAAATGAAATGTGACAACCATAGCGCTGCCTGCTTTTCATTATCGCGTCTTCGACAATGACCGTCAGCTGCTGCGGATTCGACTGAACTCTCGCATTTATGGCCAATCTCACCGTATTACGTTCTGAAAGCTGCAGTCGTATTGTAGCACTGGTGCTGCCAGTCGTGAAGCTTACCTTATCAGCCCCTTCGTCCGTCGCAATAAAAAATTTTAAATGACCTATCGTTAGCCGGCTTTCCTGGATGCTGTCGAAAATACTGCCGATCAGCCGGGATGTGATCCACACGGCGTTTTTCTGAGGGGCACTGATTTCTATCTGTTGATCATGCCAGGCCAGTTTCGCCTCGCCCTCAGCATACCGGTCATAATCAATATCCAATGACCTGCGGCCCGCCGCCAACACGAACCGGTTAGTCATTTCGAGCCAGTGACTGATGTCGGTCGCACGCCAGGCGCTCTGAAGCAGAATGATCTTTTCAGGGTACTGCTGCTGAACGAATCGATGAACTTTGAGCTGTTCGTCGGAGCGGAGCAGGTCTGCCTTGTTGATGACCAGCAGGTCAGCCTCTTCAAGTTGTTTCCTGTAAATGTATCGCAACGATTCATCGGTCAGTGAAGAACGGTTTTCAATCATGGCGAGGAGCAATGCTGCATCCGCGAAGATCGAAATCACTACCTCAACCGCCGGATTTTTTAAACAGAATGGTTTGGCGATCGTCGCCACAAGGTCTGTACAGGACCCCACCGACTCGGCAAAAATGATATCCGGCGAAATGCTGTTTTGCAACACAGCGATCTGGGTATCGAGCTGCGAATAATTACAACAGAAGCATCCGTTTGACACGGCCAGCGTCCGGATCCCGGAATGTCTTAAAAAACTTTCATCAACCTGCAGATCGCCCTGATCATTCGTGACCACGCCTACGCGTGTACCCTGACCGATCAACTGTGTACAGGCTTCAATGATGGATGTTGTTTTTCCGCTGCCGAGGAATCCGCCGATCAGTGCAAGTTTCATGGTGCCGGTATTTTGTCAGTTCAATGTAGCGGTTTATTTTTAAACACAGGGCTTGATGTCGTCCACGGCCTGGACATGACAGCGCAGGATATGTATCTTGTATGAAGTTAATAATTCACTTTCTTTTCCTCAAACACAGAAGCTATGAAAACCAGGTCCGACAGGCGTGCGTTTCTTAAAAAGATTGGTGTGGGTGGCGTAGGCGCTGCCGTACTACCGGGGACGATCGCAGCGACAACGACTGTCGAGGCGGAAAAAGTAAAGCCGCATGCCGTGCCGCACGCCGCCGCCGCAAGAGACTTCAACGGGAGCTATAGCGCCGATTTCCTGAAGCGCATAGCATTTCCGATAGGGGGTATGGGTGCGGGAATGTTTTGTCTCGAAGGCTCGGGGGCCATCTCGCACATGTCAGTGAGAAACAAGCCGGATGTATTCAACGAACCGGTTATGTTTGGCGCTGTTTCTATTAAAGGTATCATCAA
>DASPJC010000056.1:0-5407 GCA_035628815.1 Ohtaekwangia sp.
CAACGATGGCCGGGCGGATAAAAGCAAAGTCTATTACCAGGGTACTGACGTCAATGCCGCGCTGGGAATTTGCGTGCTGGGAAACAAAGTGATTGTTTCATGCAGCCCGAATGTGTTTGTCTTCACCGACGAAAACGGCGACGATGTGCCGGATAAAAAAGAAATTCTCTTTCAGGGCATCAAAGGAGTACAGCATGACCATGCTATCCACACCTTCACGTTTGGCCATGATGGCCGGCTGTATTTTAACATGGGCAATGAAGGTGCGGTACTGGTGGATGCAAAAGGCGATACCGTAAAAGATGTCCATGGCAACACCGTATTCACGAATGGCAAGCCGTACCGCGACGGGTTGGCGTTGCGTTGTGATATGGACGGTTCCAACGTATCCGTGCTGGGTCACAACTTCCGCAATAACTACGAATTGGCGGTCGACCCTTTTGGAACCGTTTGGCAATCCGATAACGACGACGATGGCAACAAAGGAACACGCATCAACTATGTGATGGAGCATGGAAACTTCGGATACAAGGATGAAATAACAGGTGCCAGCTGGTACGAACGGCGTACGAACATGGAAGGGGAGATACCCCTTCGTCACTGGCATCTTAATGATCCGGGGGTCGTCCCCAACCTGTTACAAACCGGATCCGGCTCACCCACTGGCATGGTCCTCTACGAAGGAACGATGCTTCCCAAAGCTTTCTATGGACAAATGATTCATGCCGAGCCAGGGCACAATGTGATCAGGAGTTACCCCGTTGAAACTGACGGTGCCGGGTACAAAGCCTCCATTATTAAGATCCTGGAGGGCCAAAACGACCAGTGGTTCAGACCTGCCGATGTCACCGTTGCGCCGGATGGCTCATTGTTTATCGCGGACTGGTACGATCCGGGTGTCGGTGGCCACCAGGCGGGCGATGTCGACCGCGGACGTATTTACCGGGTGGCGGCACCACGGTCGGCCTATGCTATTACGCCACCGGATGTTGCTACAGCCGATGGCGCTATCGACGCACTGCTGAATCCTAATCCCGCGACACGGTACCTCGGCTGGCGTGCTTTGACCGATATGGGAGAGAAGGCCGAACCGGCCTTGAAAAAACTGTGGGCTTCAGACAACCCGAGGCATCGCGCACAGGCTTTCTGGATTTTAATCCGCCGCGAAGAAAAAGCCGATACCTACCTGGCCGAAGCGTTAATGGATGAAAATTCCGACATCAGGATCGCGGGCATTCGTGCAGCGAAGTTCATGCAAAAAAATATTATACCGATTGCCCAAACGCTTTCGCGTGATCCATCTCCCCAGGTAAGAAGAGAAGCAGCGATAGCGCTCCGCGGCAACGCCTCCCCTGAAGCCGCAGCCATCTGGTCAGACCTCGCAGCGCAATACGACGGCAAGGACCGGTGGTATCTTGAAGCATTGGGGATAGCCGCTGCCGGCAACTGGGATCTTTATTTTGATACCTGGCAAAAACAAACCGAATGGGACACGCCCGCGGGCCGTGATATCGTCTGGCGCAGCAGGAGTAAATCTGCCATGCCCCTCCTGGCGGCGTTGATCAGATCTTCAGATGACAGGGAGATGTTGCGGTATTACCGGGCGTTCGATTTCCACACCGATCCTTCGAAACAAAATATTTTGGCCAACCTGGTCCGGGAAACACAAGGGCAAAAAGTTCTATTCGCCCTGAAACACATGGATGCCACCCGGTTGAAAATCACACCGCCAATCGCATCGGCGCTCAATAAAGTACTCGAACAATACAGGGGGAAAATCGAATTTGTGGAGCTCGTTTCCTTATTCAATATTCAGGATCGCGCCACAGACCTGCTACAGCTTGCCGTACATCATCCTGACAGTGCTTTTGCGAAAGCTTCCGTCCGGACACTGCTGAATTGGAACCGCACCGACCTTATCCGCAAGGTGCTAAAAGGCGCAAACAAGGATGAGTCGCAGGGCATGATCCGCGCCGTCCGACCACATATGTACGACGCCAAAGCGATTGCTTTAATGGAAGGGGTGATACTCGACAGTCACCAGGACATTGAGCTCCGCAAGAATGCGGTGAAGGCGTTCGGCGGACCATGGGAATCGGAAGACCGTCTGCTGACGCTGGCAAAAGAAAAGAAAATTCCCGCGACACTACACACTGCGGCTGCGGGCGTTTTTCAATCAGCCTGGCGCGCCACGCTGCGGGATGAAGCCGCAAAATATCTTACAATCCCCGGCAGCAGGGAAGGTGCGCCGTTGCCGGCGATTTCGTTGCTGGTTGAACAATCCGGTGATGACGTGAAAGGACAGAAAATTTTTACCACGCTTTGCGCCAATTGTCATCGCGTGAAAAATGAGGGTGTCGACTTCGGACCGGACCTGAGCGAAATAGGCGACAAACTTTCCAAAGAAGCGTTGTATACTTCTATCCTTTACCCGGATCAGGGAATCAGTTTCGGGTTTGAGGGATGGCGCCTTAAATTGAATGACGGGTCCTCCGCTTTCGGGAGAATTGTTTCGGAAACCCAGGATAAAATTGATATGCAGTACATGGCTAATCATCAGACGGTACAAAAAGAAAACGTCATCTCGCGTGTAAAAGTGGAGACGTCGCTGATGCCCTCCGGACTGCAGTCTTCCATGTCACAGCAGGAGCTTGTCGACCTGGTGGAGTACCTGAGCAACCTCCGGAAATGAAAATAAAACCACCACAATAGTAGCTGTCTTTCTTACAACGTCGCATTGACGAAAGCGATCCCAAGAGCACTCAAAAACCCTGTAGGCCAACCCATGACATTGGCTCCGATAAAAAATTTTAAGTGAGTAGTTTTTTTTCGCAAGGATGCCCATAAATGCGCAAAGAAATTTTTAAAATAACCCAGACCCAGCTGCTTTCTCTGCGCAACTTTTCGGCCCTTTGCCTTATTTGGACTGAGTTTTTAATAACATCGGGGTTTATCAAAATCGCATTGGGAAAAGCGACCGAACCCCTTTCTTTAACCAGGCGGCCTCCCATTCCGGTATGAAACAAACACGATCCCGGTTCCGCTAAGTTTCGTACTTTTAAAGATGAAGGAACCTGTCATCATCCAACGATTAAGCCTCAGTTTCCTGGCCGCCGTTTTAATTTTTGGTTGCCAGCCCTACAAAAAATCTCCTGAAAATATGCCAGCAGACCCGCACTCATTTGCCGATCCATCCAAAGCGCGCGTAACACATTTACAATGGACAGCATCAGTTAACATGGATGAAAAAATCATCCGGGCAATTGCCACGTGGACTATTGAAGTATCCGATGGCGCCGACACCATTGTGCTTGATACCAAGGATCTCAACATTGAAAAGATCGTTTGCGACGATGACTCCCAGCCCGCAGCTTACCGCCTCGGAGAACAAGATAACATCATGGGCCAGGTTTTAATGATTCCCCTTAAACCGGCTACCCATCGGATCAGCGTCTACTATTCGACACATCCCGATGCCGAAGCCCTACAGTGGCTTTTGCCCAACAAACAGCTGGCAAAAAATATCCTTTTCTCTACACCCAGTCGCAGGCGATCCTTGCCAGAAGCTGGATACCTTGCCAGGATTCGCCCGGCATACGGTTCACGTACGAAGCCAATGTCACTGTTCCACCGAACCTGCTGCCGTTGATGAGCGCTTCCAATCCTGTCGCGAAAAATGAGCGCGGTGAGTATAGCTTTCAGATGAAACAACCCATTCCTTCCTATCTGCTCGCGCTGGCGGTAGGCGATATCGCATTCAGGCCGATCAGTGCAAGAAGCGGGATCTACGCCGAACCTTCTGTTATCGATAAAGCCAGCTGGGAATTTAATGACCTCGAGAAAATGATCGCCGGCGCCGAATCGTTATATGGCGACTACCGCTGGGACCGGTACGACGTGATTGTTTTGCCACCCAGTTTTCCTTTCGGTGGCATGGAAAATCCCCGACTCACCTTTGCAACACCTACTATCCTGGCCGGTGACCGGTCACTTACATCGCTGATTGCGCATGAGCTGGCCCATAGCTGGTCGGGAAACCTCGTCACAAACGACACCTGGAATGACTTCTGGCTGAACGAAGGCTTTACCGTTTACTTCGAACATCGCATTATGGAAAAGTTATATGGACGCGACTATTCCGAAATGCAGGCCGTCCTCGATCTGCAGGACCTCCAGGAAACGATCAAACACTTGAAAGCTGATCACCACGATGCCGACACCAAATTGAAACTTGACCTTAAAGGCAGGAACCCCGACGATGGCGTTACAGACATCGCCTATAATAAAGGCTATTTCTTCCTTCGCCATATTGAAGAGAAGTATGGTCGTGACAAGTTTGATGGTTTCGTAAAAGCGTACTTCAGGGAACATGCCTTTCAGAAAATGGATACGGAAAGGTTTATCGCATACATCAAAGGGTTTTATAAAAAGGCCTACACGATCAACCTGGAAGACGCATTGTTTAACGACTGGATATTCACGGAGGGGCTACCCTCAGATCGCCCGCAACCGTTTTCGGAACGCTTTAAAAAAGCTGAAGCGATAATAGCAGAATGGCAGCGTGGCGCGGCGCTTGAGCCCGGTGTTGCAAAAAACTGGACCACACACGAGTGGTTGCACTTTCTCAAAAATCTCCCCGATACACTTTCATTTCAGCAAATGCAGTCACTGGACAAATTCGGCCGCTTCACCGAATCCGGAAACGCAGAAATAATAACGGTGTGGCTTGTGCATGTTATCCGTCATGAGTACACGCCGGCATACGCGAGACTTGAAGATTTCCTGGTGCATACCGGCCGACGAAAGTTTTTAAGTCCGCTGTACAATGCGTTGATCAGAACCGAACGCGGAAAGGCTGTGGCAAAACAGATTTACAGCAAGGCACGACCTAACTACCATTTTGTAGCCACCAATACTTTTGACAAGTTGCTATCCTTTGAAGGTACGCGCTGACGGGTGATCAGGAATTCTCAAAAAAAATTTCCGGGCACTGCAACCGCAAACAATTCTTTTGTGTCTATTGTGTATGACACGCACGTTTATGTTGATGCGAAGAAAAATATTGTTAGCGTTAGGGATCGTTGTGGCCATCGTTGTAGGCCTTTATACTGGTCTTTTCGGTATGACCTTCTGAAAAAAAGGGATTTATCCCAATTTTTTTCTCAGGAACTCTGCCGTGTAACCCTTGCCTTTTTTCACCATTTCTTCCGGTGTTCCGGCAAACATCAGGGTTCCGCCGCGCTTTTCTCCACCCTCGGGCCCGAGATCGATGATCCAGTCCGCACACTTGATCACGTCGAGGTTGTGCTCGATCACGACCACGCTGTTCCCCGCATCGACGAGCCGCTGCAACACCTCGAGCAGCTTGCGGATGTCCTCGAAGTGCAGCCCCGTCGTGGGCTCGTCG
>DASPJC010000057.1:0-6236 GCA_035628815.1 Ohtaekwangia sp.
CATTCGACCGTGAACAGGAGCATTATGACAACGATGGCAGCTACTTTCGCGCCGGTATTGATGTAAATTTTTTAACCAAAGACGAGGAGAAGAACGTTTTCTTTATCGGCGGGCGATATGGCAGGTCTGTATTTTCTGAAAAACTCGACATTACAACTGCGGACCCATTGTGGGGACTGATCACGAGATCTTCGGCAAACAATCATATTCAGGGAAGATGGTTTGAACTAACGACAGGGATACGGGTCAGGATGTGGAAAATAATCTGGATGGGGTATACGGCGCGTTTCAAGTTCGGATTGAAAACCAATGAGAACGGTGACTTGCTTCCGCATGATGTTCCCGGATATGGCCGGACGGATAAGGAAACAGCATGGGGATTTAATTATCAGATCTTTGTGCGTTTTCCCGTACGCCGCCAGCCAAAAGCACCAATCGTGGCACCTTAGCTCTGGCGCTTGCTGAAGAACGAGTCTACAAATTCTGTTTTATTAAAGATCTGCAGGTCGTCTGTTTTTTCACCGACACCAATGTATTTTACAGGAATTCCGAATTCATCCGAGATTCCGATCACCACGCCGCCCTTTGCTGTACCGTCAAGTTTCGTAATGGCCAGCGCGGTTACCTCTGTAGCCTTGGTGAACTCTCTTGCCTGTATGACAGCGTTCTGGCCGGTGCTTCCATCCAATACCAGCAGCACTTCGTGGGGCGCATCGGGAAGCACCTTTTGCATGACGCGTTTGATCTTCGTTAACTCTGCCATGAGGTTAACTTTGGTGTGCAGCCGGCCTGCTGTATCAATGATCACAACATCGGCATTCTGGTCAACGCCTTCTTTTACGGCGTCGAACGCGACAGCCGATGGATCGGTATTCATGCCTTTCGCCACAACGGGAACGCCTACACGCTGACCCCACAGCTTGAGCTGATCGACCGCGGCAGCGCGGAAGGTATCCGCGGCACCCAATACTACCTTTTTGCCTTTCTTCTTGAATTGTGCTGATAATTTGCCGATCGTGGTTGTCTTGCCTACACCGTTCACACCAACCACCATGATCACGTAAGGCGTTTTACCCGGGGGCGTTTCGAAGTCGCCAACGTCCGCAGTATTGCTTTCGGATAATAACGACGCTATCTCTTCCCGCAGGATCCTGTCCAGCGCGCCAGTACCCACATATTTATCGCGTGCCACGCGCTCCTGAATGCGCTGAATGATCTTCAAGGTGGTCTCGACACCCACGTCGGAGGCGACCAGGACATCTTCAAGGTTGTCCAGCACGTCGTCGTCTACGGTCGATTTTCCGACCAAAGCCTTGCCCAGCTTGTCAAAAAAACTTTCCTTGGTTTTTTCAAGGCCCTTGTCAAGGGTCTCTTTTTTTTCTTTCGAGAACAATCCGAATAACGCCATACTCTAAGTTTTGCGAACCTCCGCCAGGGTCATCGTGTCGTGTTGAGCGGACAACCAAACAAAAAAAGTCCCTCGTGGGGACTTTTCAAAATTTTGTGCCGGGAAGGATCACTTCTTGGCGAGTGTTTCCTTCACCAGGTCAGCGGGAACAATTTCTTCTCTAAAAGAGTATGCGCCGGTCTTTTCAGACTTCACTGCACGGATAACTTTAGCATAGCTCTTTCCGTCGGTTTTCTTGAGGCTAGCAACTACTTTCTTTGCCATAATTATTTAATTTCTTTGTGAGCTGTAACTTTCTTCAGAATGGGGTTATACTTTTTCAACTCCAGTCTTTCCGTTGTGTTCTTCCGGTTCTTGGTGGTAATATAACGGCTCATGCCGGGCATCCCACTGGTTTTGTGCTCTGTGCACTCCAGAATAACCTGAATTCTATTGCCTTTCTTTGCCATAATGCTTTGACTTTTTTACTATAACACCAGGTTACCGTTGGCCCTGGCTTCCTTTAAAACCGCTGTGATACCATGCTTATTGATGGTCTTGATAGCTTTTGCGCTAAGTTTCAGCGTGATCCATTGCCCTTCTTCCGGAACAAAGAAACGCTTCTTCTGAAGGTTCGGGTAGAATTTCCGCTTTGTCTTGTTATTGGCGTGCGAAACGCTGTTTCCAACCTGAGGCCTTTTTCCTGTAATTTGACAAACTCGTGCCATATGCAACTCAATTTTAAGCCCTTTTTTAAAAGGGACTGCAAATATCGGTAAAAGCATTTGAAAATTCCAAGACTGTTAGAAAAAAGCTACTGGCCTGCAAGCTGCCGATGAATGGCAGATTTTCAGTATTGCAGGCTGTGCGGTCCGCCTCTGAAAAAATCATCCCTAAAACCGCTTGAGCAGCGCTGAAACGGTGATTTCATCGAAATCACCGATAACAAGATCGGTGTCACCGAGTTCTTCAGCAGTATGCGTGGTGGACAGGCCAACCACCTTACAGCCGGCCCGCTTCCCCGCCTGTACGCCCGATAACGAATCTTCGAATACGATGCAATGCCCAGGATCAAAGTTAAGCGCCGCCGCCGTTTTCAGGTAAATTTCAGGATCGGGTTTGCCCTTGGTTACAAAAGAGTCGTCCAGTATGGTTTCAAAATATTTCGAGATCCCGGTACCCGCAAGCGTGAAATCGACGTTCGCCCGTGGAGCCGAAGTGGCAATGGCCCGCGGGACGTTCAGTTTGACTGCCTGGTCCAGGAAATTGATGAGGCCTTTCAAAGGTTTTACATCCTTTTTATAAAGATCGCGGAAAAGAGCTTCCTTTTGATCCGCATATAGCCTCACCTGTTCAGGCTCTACCGCTCCAAACAGCGCCGGAATCCAGTCTTTGTTAGTGCGTCCGTAGATCTTGTCCCGCAATTCATCTTCCGTCAGCGCATGACCATGTTCCTGGCAGAATTGTTTCAGGGCAATTTTGTGGTACGGGTTACTGTCGACGATTACCCCGTCCATATCAAATAAAAAGGCAAACTTCATAGTCGCGCAAAGATGGTTGATTCGTTAGTAAATCACGAACCGTTTAGCAATGGTTTTGCCCTGAATCGCACAATATAGAATGTAAATTCCCGGGGATAAGGAAAACTGGCGGACGGGCAGCATATTGGGTTCATGGGCTCTTAACGTTATCCAGCCGGTGAGTTCCTGGCCTGTTACTGAAAGTATCTTCGCGTGTGCCGGTTTGTTCAGCTTGACATTGACGGTTTCACTTCGGCTGGCCGGGTTAGGATAAATGCTGATCTCCGCGTTTTCAGGTAACGCCGCGCCCTCGTCATGCCGGAGAAGCGTAATGCCGCCCAGAATATTCCCGACGGCGATGACTGGCTTGTCGGTGTTATAAAGGTTGACGGCCACGGGCCAGATTCGTCCCCCGAGATTCCTCTTCTCATACCACGCGGTGATGGGATTGAACACCAGGTCCTCAAGGATATTTGCAACGTCTTCCGCGCGACGGAAATCGCTCACAATTCGCAGCTTGCCAGTCTGATCGCCCAACATGAGGTCCGGGTTGCCATCCGCGTTAAGGTCAGCAACGCCAGCCGACACATTTTGTCGCAAAACACTTGAACTTATACCCAGAAAGGATTCGTCAGCAAGCGAGAAATTCAATGTACCGGGAGGCCCCTGGTTTATCCAGTACTCGAGCGCACCGGTGTTACGCCCGACCAGGAGATCAGGAAGTCCGTCGGCATTGACCTGTGTAATGCATACATTTTCGGTTGAAAGCAGGTCTATCGGAAGCACCTGTGCATCGTCAAGCCGGAATTGAAAAATATTACTGCCCTGGTTGGGGATGTAGTAAAGGCGCGTGGACCCGTCCTGGAAACTGGTGGCCGTAAAGGCAAGGTCGGGGCGGCCATCATTGTTCATGTGAACAAACTGTATCTTCAAATTGTACAAGGACGCCGATCGAAAATTCATGTAGTTGTCGGAGACGAGCCGGAATGCGGGTGAAGCAGTTGTTCCGACGTTTTCGAACTGGTAGATGGTGGCGACCGTTGCCGTTGTGCTGTGCTGGCTGATAAATAAATCATAATCTCCGTCGTTATCAAAATCCGCGAACGCAGGGACGGCGTTGTCACCGACATCGATCATGTGCTCCTGTAAAAAATTCGACCGTGAAAAAGTAAACACCGGTTGTTCGTTTGTTCCGGTGTTCTTGTAAAACCAGTTCGATGACTGCAGGTTGGTTCCAAAGAAAGTTTTCCCATAAATATTAGGGGAAGCAATAAGGTCTTTCACACCATCGAAATCGACATCCTCAAAATAGGCAGCGGGAAAGATGAGGAAGTTTGCAGGTGTCGCAGACGGAAAATGGGCGGAAGTATTGATGACCGGACTTTCCGTCGTACCGGCATTGGGCAGGACCGAAAGGTGTGTGCAGGTAGCCTCGGAAAGTATGGCATCCAGGTTGCCATCACCGGTGGCGTCCAGCATCAGGAGACTTTTGCCTGCGGCGTGAAGTGTTCGCCCGCCGGAATCGTCGCAGGTTTCATTGTTGAAAGCGAAGTCGTCGCAATTGCATTCCGTGACGCCGCCCCATTTTTGTGTGATGCGCTCGAAATCCAACGAGTCGCAGGAGCCATGCCGTTCCTGGCTGAAGTTTTTATGGAACTCAATGGTGCCCGCACCGGTAAATTTTACATTAAAGATATCCAGGTCACCGTCGCCATCAGCATCGGTGATGGACGGCAGATCGTCGTACTGCAATTGAAGATTAATTTTGTTTTGGAATCCTTTGGTCAGGATTACTGTGTCTTTCCTGTTCCCGGGGCCATTATAAAAAAGGTAATGTTCCCAGGAAAGCGTGGAACCCGTCGTGGTATTGGTGAATACCCTGATCCCCAACGGATGTCCGGTGAAGATGTCTTTCAGCCCGTCGCAATTGAAGTCGCGGAGGAGAAGCCAGTTGCTTAATTTACTCGGGAATTGCGTTTCGTATTCCGGCGCATACACGTAGTGATCATCGACCCGCAGGAAAGTGATCGGTTTATTGGCCATGCGGTCGTAAAGTACCAGATCCTCCACGGTGTCGCCGTCAAGGTCCATGGTATTGTATTGTGCCGCGTTCAGTCCACCGGCCCACGGCATGGCTAGCGGATCACCGTTTTCGTCCTGCACGGGAATACTCTGATCAATGCCATACGTGAATTGCCCGAACACACCAAGCGGCGCAAACATCAGTATCAGGTGTAAAAATCTCCGCATGAAAATAATTTATACTGTTCCTATAACGTAGTGGTGCGACGGGCTGTTATCTTGCCTGCAAGATAGTTCAAGAAAGCTGATTAAATATCACCCCGTGCACGGGCGTGGAGGGAAGGATAAATGATGAATATCGAGAGTCTGTATGAGAAATACCGGGAAACAGGTAAGGTTTCCACCGACACCCGTCAGATATTGCCGGGGTCTGTTTTTTTTGCCCTGAAGGGTGAACGTTTCAATGCGAACGAGTTTGCAGCGCAGGCACTGGAACAAGGGGCGCGTTATGCCGTCGTGGACGAACAGCAATACGCCGGCGACCCGCGTGTTGTACTGGTGGATAATGCACTTGAAACGCTGCAGCAGCTGGCCAGGCACCACCGTGCACAACTGGATATACCGGTTATCGGTTTGACGGGTTCCAACGGAAAAACAACCAGCAAGGAACTGATCCATGCGGTACTGGGCAGGCGTTTCAAAACCCATGCAACCCGGGGCAACCTTAACAATCATATCGGCGTTCCGCTTACCATCCTTTCTATTGATCAGTCGTGCGAAATTGCTGTCGTGGAAATGGGCGCCAATCACCTGGGCGAGATTGCTTTGCTGTGTTCCATCGCCAATCCCACGCACGGCATTATCACCAACATTGGCAAAGCGCATATCGGAACATTCGGCGGCTTCGATAATATCATCCGCGCGAAATCGGAATTGTATCAGCACCTTATCGCGACCGGCGGAAAAGTATTTATCAATTCCCAAAACCCGATACTGGCCAATATGGCAAAGCGATTCCCGGACCCGGTGTTCTATCCCGCCGAAGGTGATTATTATCATTGCGCGCTGTTGGAAGTAGATCCTTTTGTGGTATTGCGCAGTGAGCGCGGCGAGCGGGTAGAAACGAAGCTGATCGGACAATATAATTTCGAAAACATAGCCGCAGCGCTGTGCATCGGAAAATTTTTCGGTGTTGAGCCATCCGACGCTGACCAGGCCGTTGCGGCATACGCCCCGGGGAACATGCGCTCGCAGGTTGTCAGGAGAGGGACTAACACCATCATTCTCGATGCCTACAACGCAAACCC